>NZ_JASATC010000014.1:0-127396 GCF_038440135.1 Pseudomonas sp. OTU5201
ACAACACTTAACGCAGACATAGCCATTTCAATCGCCAAGGGCGGCGCAACTGCCCCCTGAGCAGCTGAAGTGCAGGACGATGTCCTGCTTGGCGAATGAACTTATCCCTACAGGCGCAATGCATCCACCGGATGCAGCTTCGCCGCGCGTCGGGCCGGCGCCAGGCCCGCAACAATGCCCACCACGGCCGACAGCAGCAGTGCCAGCAGCACCATCGGCGGGCTCAAGTTCAGCGGTAGCCCGGGCACCATCCAGTGCAGCGCCGCCAGCAACAGCCCCACCATCGCCAGCCCCAGCACGCCTCCCAGCACAGACAGCAGCGTCGCCTCGGCAAGGAACAGCGCCAGCACCTGGCGGGGTGCTGCGCCCACGGCGCGGAGCAGACCGATTTCGGCGGTCCTTTCACCGACTGTGGTGGTCATGATGGTGAGAATGCCCACCGCACCCACCAGCAAAGAAATCCCGCCCAGCGCTGCAACACCCAGGGTGATGGTGGCGAGGATGCGATTGAGGCTGCCCAGCAGGTCGCTCTGCGACGTCATGCGAAAGTCCTCGCGGCCATGGCGTTCCACCAACAGCCGGCGCACGCTGTCGGCGAAGGGTTCGGCCGGCGTGCGCTCGTCGAACAGTACATGGATCTTTACCAGCCCTTCGCGGTTGAACAGGTTCTCCGCCCAGTCCACCGGGATGTAGGCGATGTCGTCGAGGTCGAACCCCAGCAGATTGCCCTTGCGTTCCATCACGCCGCTCACCCGGAAGCTCATGCCGCCAACCCGCACTCGCTGGCCCACGGGGTTGGCGCTGCCGAAAAGCTCCGTGCCCAACTTTGCGCCCAGCACGACATAAGACGGGGTGCGACCATTCCGTGACGGCGGCAGAAACTGCCCCTGGGCCATGCGCACGCGCCAGGCGGACGCCAGCTGGGAGCCGGTGCCAAGAATGTCCACCCGCCGTTGCCGCCCTCCCGCCTGGATGTCTCCGTTGCCCTGGATGATCGGCACCACGGCTTCGGCATGGGGCAGTCGCCCCAGGGCGTCGGCGTCAGCGATGGACAATGGCCGCGCACTGGCGAGAATCCCGCCGATGCCGCCGGTGGGCAGGGTTCCGGGGCGCACCGTGACCACCCGCGTGCCGAACTGGGCGAAGCTATCCAGCACGCGGTCGCGCAGCCCCTCCCCCATCGCCGTGAGCAGCGCCACGGCGGCTATACCGATGGCCACTCCGAGCAGGGTCAACAAGCTGCGCAGTGGCTGGCTGGACAAGGCCGAGCCACACAGTCCAAAGCCGTCGCGCCAGCGCATCAGAGGCTACCTTGCGGGCGCAAGGCCTGCACCGGCACCTGAGCCGCGGCGTGGTTCGCCGGCAGCCAGGCGAATAGCAGCGCCGCCGCCAGGGCCAGCGACGGCGCACCCAGCCGCGCCCACCAGGGCGCATACAGCGGCAGGTCGCTGGCCATCCGTCCCACCCAGAGCAGCAGCTCACCCAGTGCCAACCCGCTACCAGCTCCCAGCAATGCCAATAGCGCCGCCTCACCCAGGAACAGCAGGCGCACCTGGGCCGAGCTGGCGCCGACCGCCTTGAGCAGGCCGATCTCGGCGGTGCGCTGCAGGACTGCGATCCAGGTGACGTTCATGATCAGGATGCCGGCCACCAGCAGGCTGATGGCCACGATGCCGGCCAGCGCCAAGGTCAGACCACTGAGGATGCCGTCGAAGGCGGCGAGCATGGAGTCCTGGCTGAGCAGCGTGACATCTTCCTCTCCCTGGTGACGCTCGGTCAGGGTCGCCAGCACCTGACGCCGCGCGCTGTCCAGGTAGCTTGGGCCACGGGCCTCGACGAAGACACGGTACAACCCCTCGCGGTTGAACAGCCCCTCGGCACTGGCCACCGGGACGATCAACGCCTCGGAGAAATCCATCCCCAGAGACTCCCCGCGCTCGTCCAGCACGCCGATCACCCGGAAGCGCCGATCACCGGCGCGCAGCCACTGGCCCAGCGCCGGAGAGCTGCCGAACAGCGCCTGACGCAGACGACTGCCGATCACGCAGACGTCCTCCGCCTGGCCCGACTCCAGTTCCGGCAGCGGTTGGCCCTGAGCGAGACGCAACTGGCGAATGGCGAAGAAGGCGCGAGTGGTGCCCAGGGTCAGGGCTTCGCGATTCCGGTTGTCACGGCTGACCTCCAGTTGCCCGGCATGCAGGGGCGCCACCCGGCGCACCGCCGGCAAGCGGCCGAGGGCGGCAGCATCGGCCTGGGTCAGGGACCGCGGGGCCATGCCGGTGATGGGTGGCATACCGCCGGCGGTTTCATTGCGGCCAGGCAGGACGATAAGAATGTCGCGCCCGAGCAGCGAGAACTCCCCCAACATGTAAGTCCTCACACCCTCCCCGAGACCGCCCAGCAGGGTCACGAAGAACACGCCCACGGCCATCGCCAGCAATAACATGATGCTGCGCGAGCCGTGCCCTCGCAGGGCGCCGAGCCAGAAACGGCAGGCGTCCAACGGGTCCATCAGGCAAGCGCTCCCTGGCACCGGTCGCTGAGGATACAGCCGTCACGCATCTGTATCTGTCGATGGGCTCGGGCGGCATGCTGGGCGTCGTGGGTCACCAGGATCAGGGTAAGACCCTCGACATTCAGCTCTTCCAGCAGGGCCACCACCTCGGCACCGGACTGGCTGTCGAGGTTACCGGTGGGCTCGTCGGCCAACAGCAGGCGCGGTCGCATCACCATGGCGCGGGCAATGGCCACCCGCTGGCGCTGGCCACCAGAGAGCTCGGCCGGGTGATGCTGCAACCGCTCGGCCAGCCCCAGGCGCTCGGCCAGGTGCAGACTGCGACGCCGACGCTCGGCGGGCTCGACGCCGGCCAGCAGCATAGGCAGCTCGATATTCTCCAGCGCAGTCAAACGCGGGATCAGGTGAAAGGACTGGAAGACAAAGCCGATCAGACGACTACGCAAGGACGCGCGACGCTCTTCCCCCAGGCGGGCGGTGGGCTCCTCGTCCAGCCATAACTCGCCGCTGTCCGGTGCATCCAGCAGGCCGAGGATGTTCAGCAAGGTGGACTTGCCCGAGCCGGAGGCCCCGGTGATGGCCAGGTACTCGCCGTCTGCCACGTCCAGGTCGAGGTGGTCGAGACCTCGCACCCGCTGCTCGCCCAACTGGAAGCAGCGGCTGACTTGATGCATTTGGATCACGGCGCCGCCTCCCCGGCCTCGCCACGGGGGCTGACCACACTGCCATCGGCCAGGCCGTCATGCTGCAGGCTGGGCAGGATACGGTCTCCGGCGTCCAGCCCACCCTTCACCTCGCTCCAGCGCCAGTTGGCCAGACCGATCTCCACTCGCTGTTCACGCAAATGACCATTGCTCGGGTCGTAGCGCAGCACCTTGCCACCTTCCAGCAGGCTTTCCGTCGGCACCCGCAGGGTCTGCTCGCGTTGCGCCAGGAGGATTTCCACGTCGGCACTGTAGCCGCTGAGCAGGAGCAGGTCCGGCGGCACCCGCTCGAACTTCACCTCCACGTCAACAGTGCGCGCCTGTTTTTCCAGTTCACGGACAAAGGGCGCGATGCGGCTCACCCGCCCTTCGAAACTGCGTCCACGGAAAGCATCCAGGGTGATGCGCACGGGCATGCCGGGACGCACCAAGGCCGCATCCACCTCGTCGATGGGCGCCTCGACAAAGAGGCACTGGTCATCGATCAGGTCCACGGCCGGCGGTGTCGGGATGCCCGGCGGCGACGGGGTCACCACCTCGCCGAGCTCGCCGTTGATCTCGGCGACTATGCCGGCAAAGGGCGCCCGCAGGGTGGCCTGGTCCAACTGCGCCAGCTGCAGGTCAAGGCTAGCCACGGCTTCACGGATCTTCGCCTCGCCGCCACTGCACAGCAGCTGCGACAGCCGCGCGCGAGTGGTGCTCTGGTCCAGCAGGTCCTGGGAGGCCAGGTTGCGCTCGGCCAGGCGTTCGAGGCGCTGCTGGTCGCGCTGGTCCTGGCTGGCTTGGCGGCAACTCTGCTCACGCAGGTTGCGTTGGGCATCGAGCCGTGCGCGGGCTTCCTCCACTCGCGCAAGCAAGTCATCCTGGCGCAGGCGCATCAGCACATCGCCGGCCTGCACCCGCTGCCCGGCATGGATCAGCAACTGGCTGACCTGCCCGCCCGTCTTGAATGACAGATGCGCACGTCGACACGCCTTCACCGTGCCCGCTCGGGTATTGGCGACCAGCGTTTCCACCTCGCCCCTGGCCACCTCCACCAACTGAACCGGTACCGGCTCGGGACGCGCCCAGAAGCCGACCAGCATCGCGAGGGAAGCTAAAATAGGAATAATTATCAGTAGCTTGCGCATGGCACCGACTCCGTTTGCGAGCGGGTAAGCAGAGTCTAGGTGCGTAGTCGGAATCCCCATTCGGTACCCGCGTGCCGCATTCCCCGGTTCTGGGGCACAGGACCGCTCAGAAATGAAGACCTTAGCTGCGGAATGCCCCAGCCCTTGCCGTCCGGGGCCTCTGACCATCAATGTCAAAATGCCGACAAGTGGATCGACACTTGCAGAGGGAGAATGAGAACGCGTCAAAACAAAGTCATTCGCAACCTGGGCACGGTGCTTCTGGTCGAATCCTGAGAAAGCCCTTGCCGCCTCTGCCAAGCTGATTCGAAATAGCAGATGGGCGCCCAGACGGCCCGACAGCACAGCAAGCGGAGATTGCGATGTACGACGAAACCCTGCCCACCGTGGAACAGTTGGAGGTGGATGAACTGGTCTGCTGGCGAGTACATACCCGTCACGCGGAAATGCTTATGACCCAACAAGGCGCGCAGATCCTGAGCTACCAGCCACACGGCGAGGAACCAGTGATCTGGCTCAGCGGCCAGGCGGCCTATCAGAAGGGCAAGGCCGTGCGCGGCGGCGTGCCGGTATGTTGGCCCTGGTTCGGCGACCTGCGCCGCAATCCGGCGGAGGTGCAAGGCATGCACCAGGGCGGCCCCATCAGTCCAGCCCATGGCCTGGTGCGCGAGCGCGACTGGACGCTGCTGGGCATCGACAGCGAGGGACCGGCCGTGCGCCTGGAGTTCGCCCTGGATACCGCCAGCGAACCCCTGCCCGGCTGGCCCCATGACACCGAGCTGAAGCTCTCCATCCTGCTGGACGAACGCCTGCAGCTCACCCTCTCTACCCGCAACACCGGCGACAGCCCCCTGGCCATCAGCCAGGCGCTGCACAGCTACTTCGCCATCAGCGATATTCGCGAGGTGGACGTGGAAGGCCTGGACGGCTGCCCCTTCATTGAGACCCTGGAGGACTGGCAACTGCGCAAGCAGCAGGGAAATCTCGCGTTCTCCAGCGAAACGGACCGCATTTACCTCAAAACGCCAAGCTGCATGACCATTGTCGACCGCGCCTGGAAGCGCCGGATCCAGCTCGATGTCGAAGGTTCTGCCTCGGCGGTGGTGTGGAATCCCTGGATCGACAAAGCCAGGCGCCTGTCCCAGTTCGCCGAAGACGCCTGGCAGGGCATGCTCTGCATCGAGACGGCTCGGGTGATGGACGACATCCTGATGCTCAAACCCGGCGAAGAGCAGTGCATGGTGCTCAACATCGCCAGCAAACCGCTCTGATGCCCTGCGGTGGGCTGAAGCCCACCCGATGATCGCCGGGCGAATTCATTCGCCAGGGACCGCGCATTACGCAGGGTGGGTGGCGCTCTTCCATCCACCCGCGAAGCCTGGCCGTGCTCCGATGGAGGACCGATTGAGCGTGGTCCTCGCTATCAAAGCAGCTCCGCCCGGGAGCGCTACAGGTCCCCTTCCTCCACCAACCGTACGCTACCGGCATCCATGGCATAGGCGGCATCGGCCAAGTCGTTGCTGACCTGCTCGACCTTCAGGGTGCCGTCGACCCAGATGGGCGCGTAGATATCGTCAAGCTGGATGCCCTGGGGGTAGCGCACCAGCACGATCTGGTTCGGTGGCGGCGGCGGGACGTGGATGCAGGCGCCGGGGTAAGGCACCAGGAAGAACAGCGTGCTGCGGCCCTTGGCATCGCTTTCCAGCGGCACCGGGTAGCCGCCGATATGGATTTGCTTGCCATTTAGCGCAGCCACCGTCTTGGCGGAATACATCACCGCCGGCAGGTCTTTCTGTTGTTTGAGGCCGCCTTTCTGGCCAAAGGTCCCATCGCCCTCGGGGCTGTCGTGGCTGATTTCCGGCATTTCCTCCAGGGCCTTGCGGTCCTCGGGCGGCATCAGTTCCAGCCAGTCGGTTTCGGGGAGCTCGGCACGGGCAAGGGTGCAGCAGAACAGCAGGAGCAGGCAGGCGAGACGGCGCATGGGAGAAACTCGCGGACAACGGCGGGAAACAGGCACCAAGACTAACGCTGACGAGCGCCGCTTCCCAGCCCCGCGAGCAATGCAGCTAACTCTTGCGCACCATGCCGTAGATCACCAGCACCACCACCGCGCCCACCACCGCGCCGATGAAGCCCGCGGCCTGCCCAGCCTGGTAGATGCCAAGCGCCTGGCCACCATAGGTGGCCAACAGCGAACCACCGATGCCGATCAGGATCGTCATGATCCAGCCCATGCTGTCGTCGCCGGGTTTGATGAAACGTGCGATCAGGCCAACGATCAGCCCGATGATGATGGTGCCGATGATGCCCATGCCATGCCCTCCGAAGTAGTTGAGGCATGCCTGAGCCTAGATGGGCGGCGGCTTTCCCGCCATCGACCGCCCCATTGCGGGGCGGTCGTGGGTGCATCAGGCCTGGTCGATCAGGGCTTCGACCGCGGCGATCTGGCGATCGAGGGTGGCACGATCGGCACAACGCAGGGTGGCGTGACCCACCTTGCGGCCAGCCTTGAAGGCCTTGCCATAGTGGTGCAGGTGGCAGTCGGCGATGGAAATCACTTTATCCACAGCCGGCACTTCGCCGATGAAGTTGAGCATGGCGCTCTCGCCCAGCTTGGCGGTCGAGCCCAGCGGCAGGCCGGCGACGGCGCGCAGATGGTTCTCGAACTGGCTGCACTCGGCGCCTTCGATGGTCCAGTGGCCGGAGTTATGTACGCGTGGGGCGATTTCGTTGGCCTTCAGGCCGCCGTCCACTTCGAAGAACTCGAAGGCCAGCACACCAACGTAGTCCAGCTTGGTCAGCACGCGGCCGACGTAGTCCTCAGCCAGGGCCTGCAGCGGATGCTCGCTGCTGGCGATGGACAGGCGCAGGATGCCGTTCTCGTGGGTGTTGTGCACCAGCGGGTAGAAGCGGGTCTCGCCGTCTCGGGCGCGTACCGCCACCAGGGACACTTCACCGGTGAAGGGCACGAAGCCTTCGAGGATGCAAGGTACGCTGCCCAGTTCGGCGAAGGCGCCCGTCACGTCCTCGGGCTTGCGCAGGACCTTCTGGCCCTTGCCGTCGTAACCCAGCGTGCGGGTCTTGAGCACCGCCGGCAGGCCAATGCTGGCGGCAGCGGCGTCGAGGTCGGACTGGGACTGGATATCGGCGAACTCGGGCGTCGGAATTCCGAGGTCCTTGAACATCGACTTCTCGAACCAGCGATCGCGGGCGATGCGCAGCGCTTCGGCGCTGGGGTACACCGGCACGAACTGCGAGAGAAAGGCCACGGTTTCGGCGGGCACGCTCTCGAACTCGAAGGTCACCAGATCCACTTCATCGGCCAGTTGGCGCAGGTGGTCCTGGTCGCCATAGTCGGCGCGGATGTGTTCGCCGAGGGCCTGGGCGCAAGCATCCGGCGCCGGGTCGAGGAAGGCGAAGTTCATGCCCAGCGGAGTGCCCGCCAGGGCCATCATGCGACCCAACTGGCCGCCACCAATAACGCCGATCTTCATGGGTCAGGCCTCACGCGGGTCCGGGTTGTCCAGGACCATGTCGGTCTGCTCGCGGCGGAAGTCCTTCAGCGCAACGTGGTACTTCGGGTACTTGCCGCCGAGGATGCTGGCCGCCAGCAAGGCCGCGTTGATCGCGCCCGCCTTGCCGATGGCAAGGGTGGCAACCGGAATGCCAGCAGGCATCTGCACGATGGACAACAGGGAGTCGACGCCCGAGAGCATGGACGACTGCACCGGCACGCCGAGTACTGGCAGGTGGGTCTTGGCGGCGCACATGCCCGGCAGGTGGGCGGCACCGCCGGCACCGGCGATGATCACCTCTATGCCACGGCCTTCGGCCTCTTCGGCGTACTGGAACAAGAGGTCCGGAGTGCGGTGGGCGGAAACCACCTTCACTTCATAAGGGATGCCCAGCTTGTCCAGCATCTCGGTGGTGTGGCTAAGGGTGCTCCAATCGGACTTGGAGCCCATGATCACGCCTACCAGTGCGCTCATCGTCGTGCCTCGTCAATGGTCGAAAAACCAACAAGCCACGCGATGGCGTGGCTTGTTATGCGAAGGGGGCCGTGCTGCGGGGCGCGCTGCCGGCCGAAGGCCGCGCAGTATAACGCAAAGCCAGGCCCGGCGTGCATTTGCCCTTACCGCTCGTCCAGAGCCGGCGCCAGGGCGCGCGGGCGTGGCCAAACCTTGCTCCAGCGCAATGCTCGCGGGAGGTGGCGGCGCAGAATCGGAAACCTCTTCCAAGGAGGTGCATGCCATGAACCAGACCATGAAAGCCGCGGTTGTCCACGCCTTCGGCGAACCGCTACGGATCGAAGAAGTGAAGGTTCCCCTGCCCGGCCCCGGGCAGATTCTGGTGAAGATCGAAGCCTCGGGCGTCTGCCACACCGACCTGCACGCAGCCGAAGGCGACTGGCCGGTGAAGCCGAGCCTGCCGTTCATTCCGGGCCATGAAGGCGTTGGTTTTGTTGCGGCGGTGGGTGCCGGTGTCACCCGCCTCAAGGAGGGAGACCGCGTCGGCGTGCCCTGGCTCTACACCGCCTGCGGCTGCTGCGAGCACTGTCTGACCGGCTGGGAAACCCTCTGCGAAAGCCAGCAGAACACCGGCTACTCGGTGAATGGCGGCTATGCCGAATACGTGCTGGCCGACCCTAATTTTGTCGGAATCCTGCCGAAAAACGTCGAATTCGCCGAGATCGCGCCAATTCTTTGTGCCGGCGTCACCGTCTACAAGGGCCTCAAGGTGACGGGCGCGCGGCCCGGCCAGTGGGTGGCGATTTCCGGTATCGGCGGCCTTGGCCACGTCGCTGTGCAATACGCCCGCGCCATGGGCCTACACGTAGCCGCAGTGGATGTGGATGACACCAAGCTGGAACTGGCGCGCAAGCTGGGTGCCAGCCTGACCATCAATGCTCGCAACGAGAACCCCGTCGAGGTGATCCAACGCGATATAGGCGGCGCCCACGGCGTGCTGGTTACCGCCGTTTCCAACAGCGCCTTCGGCCAGGCCATCGGCATGGCCCGTCGCCATGGCACCGTAGCCCTGGTGGGCCTGCCGCCAGGCGACTTCCCGACGCCGATCTTCGATGTGGTACTCAAAGCCATCAGCATCACCGGCTCCATCGTCGGCACCCGTGCCGACCTGCAGGAAGCCCTGGACTTCGCTGGCGAAGGCCTGGTGAAAGCCACTATTCACCGCGACAAGCTGGACAACATCAACGCCATCTTCGACCAGATGCGCGCCGGCAAGATCGAAGGCCGGATCGTGGTCGAGGTCTAGGCGATCGAACCTGTAGGAGCCAGCTTGCTGGCGAATGCGCCGGCAGGGTTCGCGAGCAAGCTCGCTCCTACCCAGTGATCAGCTCTCCCCGCCCATGCCGCCTTCCAGCTTGCGCCACAGCAAGCCTCTCCCGGACAAGTCCTGCCCCCTCTTGGTATAGCGAACCTTACATCCATTTCAGAATTTTATTACCCCCACAACATACGCCCGCTGACATAAAAGCTTTTCTGCGCACCCCATACTCCCCCGCATTCGTTTACCGCCAACTCCAGACATTTGAAAAGCCCAAGACCGGCACCCTACAACCCCCGCAACAATAATAAGATCAAAATATACAACCTCAATAAATGACTGTATTCGGAGCCTTGCACAACTTTAACTCCAGACAATCTTGAAATTGCATGAAATGAAACCAGCCAAGAGCATAGCTTCCAAACTCATCGCAGTTATATTCGCATTACTGAGCAATAGCGTCTGTGCAGACATCAGCTTTGACGGATATACACGACTCATCTTCGAAAGCAGCCATAAACAATTGACTTTCAATATCGTCAATGAATTCGATGATGCAGCACTGGTGCAAGTAACACTCGACTGGGGAGAAAAGCGAAATTCGGCCCAAGTACCCATGGCCTTGTCTCGACCATTACTGATGATCCCGGCCAAGGGCAAAGCCTCTGTGGATATTCTTTACGAGGGCACCGGCCTGCCCGACAACCAGGAATCCTTCTTCCTGTTGAGTGTACTGGAAGTTCCGAAAGAGCCAACAGAGGGAAATATTGCCCAGATTGCACTGCAACATAATTTGAAGTTGTTCTACCGTCCTCACTTCAGCGAATCCCGTGAAGAGGCGGTCGAGAAACTTCGCTGGACCCGGACAAGCCGCGACGCCCCCATGCACTTTCAAGCGAATAATAACTCGCCGTATTACCTGACACTCACGGAGGTCGAGTTACTTGGCGAGCAGGGGCAACGCTGTGGAACCCCGGTCAATCATTTGATGGTGGCGCCGTTCAGTACCTTCGACCTCGCCATCCCTGATTGCACCGAGCCGCCGAGCCAGCTCTCCTATCGCATTATCAGCGATGGGGGTGCTGAACATCTGCGAAAGTACGACCTGCCGCCAAATCAAGCCAATCAAGCCAATCAAGCCAATCAACAACAATGACCGAACTCATGTTGCATTCAAGCAACGCCACTACGGAAGTCTTACATCATGAAAATCAAAAAATTGCTGCTGATCTTCCTGACGTTTTTCCTGAGTACCCCATACAGTCACGCGCTGATTTGCCAGAAAAGTTCTTCTGGAACCATCAACGACTCAATGACGATCAATTCGACACAAGCAACTCCCAGCACACTGCCTAAAGGCACGACTATCTGGCGGCAACCCACGCAAACCCTCACCGTGGAGTGTTGGGTAGACAAGAATGGACGCCCTGGCGAGAACGTCTACCTCTACTCAAACCCAGAAGGGATGAATTTGGGCCCCGACATCGAAGCTGGAATAACTTACGAGGGCAGAAACTATTACTTTACGTCGAATGCAGGTGGAGGGCTGGCACTTGGCTGGTTTGTCAGCGGCTGCGCCGAGAACGACACCTGTGGCTGGAAGAAGGAGCGTAAAACCATGACCTATTCGCTCTTTTTTCAAAAGAAATCCCGTCCCACTGAAAACAAGGAAGGAGCGCTTACAAACCTATTTAGTTACCGAGCATTCCAGATTGACGGCAAAGGCGGAGTTCGCCTAGGCAAAAGCTACAATTTCACCATCAACGGACTGAACAGTTTCAGATACATGCCTTGTGCATCCACCGTCAGCATATCGCCAAGCACCATCAACTTCGGACCTATCGAGACCTCCGGAGCCAAGGCCGGCGCCACGATCAACGAGACCCCCTTCACCATCACCGAGAAGCGGTCATGTAACGCAATTTACGGCGTCAGTGGCTATCTGGAACCCTTGAACGCAACGTTGTCGTCAGACAGCAATACCCTGATACCAACCGACAACGACTCCGTGGGCATTACTATCCTCGACGCCAGCGACGAGACGGTGATCCCCTTTAAACAGGACTTCGTCCTGGCGCCTAAGAACATCGGCTTTGAGAGCAATTCGCGGGAATTCCTGGCACGCCTGAAGTGGATGAAGGCAACACCCAAGCACGGCGAGTTCAATGCCGGTGCGACGTTGAACATCTTCTACAAGTAGCCTGCCTCGCGCAGTGGCACTCACACCTCCCCGCCCACCCCACCTTCCAGCTTGCGCCAGAGCAGGCGCACCGCGGCCTTGCGCACCAGGGCGCAGCGGTAGAGGCGGATTTCCAGTGGCACATGCCACTGGCTCCCGCCGCAGACCACCAGATCACCACGGGCCAGCTCGGCTTGGGCGCTGAAGCGCGGCACCCAGGCCACGCCCAACCCTTGCAGCGCCATGCTTTTCAGGCTGTCGGCCATGGCCGTTTCGTACACCGTGGTGGAACGCAGCGCGCGCTGGCGCAGCAGGATGTTCACCGAGCGGCCGAGGAAGGCGCCGGCGCTGTAGGCCAACAGTGGCACGCTCTGTCCGCTGTCCAGCTCGTAGAGCGGCTTACCGTCGGCATCTACGGCGCAGACGGGCAGCATCTCGGTCCGACCCAGCTGCATGGAGGGGAAGATTTCCGGGTCCATCTGCAGCGCTGCATCCGGATCGTAGAAGGCCAGGATCAGATCGCAGCCGCCCTCGCGCAGCGAATGCACCGCCTCGCCCACGTTGGTGGCGATCAGCCGGCTGGCGATGTTCAAGCCATCGGCCCGGAGCCGCGCGATCCACTGCGGGAAGAAGCCCAATGCCAACGAGTGCGCGGCAGCGAACTGCAGCACCTCTCCCTGCTGACCTTCCAGGTGGTGCAGGTGGCGCACCACTTCACCCAACTGCTCCACCAGGCTGCGCGCGGTAACCAGGAACAGCTGGCCCGATTCGGTCAGCTCGATGGGGGTGCGCGAGCGGTTGACCAGCGTCAACCCCAGCGCCGCCTCCAGGCTGCGAATGCGGCGGCTGAACGCCGGCTGGGTGACGAAGCGCCGCTCGGCGGCCTGGGAGAAGCTGCGGGTACTGGCCAGGGCGACGAAGTCTTCCAGCCATTTGGTTTCCAGGTTCATCGTGAATTTCCAGGATGCTCGATTTTGGTGCACACGCTCGCAGGCGAACCCGCGTCACTCGCACATTATGCCGATTGTGCATGACCCAGCGAATAACAGCATTGGCCGACAAACGGCCAGAGGCCTAGATTATTGGGCATCGCGGCACTGGCCGTGCTCCCCCAGAGATGAATCGCATCATGTCCTCCGCTGCATCCTTCCGCATCGAAAAAGACCTGCTCGGCACCCTCGAAGTTTCTTCCGACGCCTACTACGGCATCCAGACCCTGCGTGCGGTCCACAACTTCCGCCTGTCCGGTGTGCCGCTGTCGCACTACCCGAAGCTGGTCGTCGCCCTGGCCATGGTCAAGCAGGCCGCTGCCGATGCCAACAAGGAACTCGGTCACCTCAGCGCCGAGAAGCACGCGGCCATCAGCGAAGCCTGTGCTCGCCTGATCCGCGGTGATTTCCACGACCAGTTCGTGGTGGACATGATCCAGGGTGGTGCCGGTACCTCCACCAACATGAACGCCAACGAGGTGATCGCCAACATCGCCCTCGAGGCCATGGGCAAGCAGAAGGGTGAGTACAAGTACCTGCACCCGAACAACGACGTGAACATGGCGCAGTCGACCAACGACGCCTACCCCACCGCCATTCGCCTCGGCCTGCTGCTGGGCCACGACGCCCTGCTGGCCAGCCTCGACAGCCTGATCCAGGCCTTCGCCGCCAAGGGTGAAGAGTTCGCCCACGTGCTGAAAATGGGCCGCACCCAGCTGCAGGACGCAGTGCCCATGACCCTGGGCCAGGAATTCCGCGCCTTCGCCACCACCCTGGGTGAAGACCTCGACCGCCTGCGCCGCCTGGCGCCGGAGCTGCTGACCGAGGTGAACCTGGGCGGCACCGCCATCGGCACCGGCATCAACGCCGACCCGCGCTACCAGGCCCTCGCCGTCCAGCGCCTCGCCGCCATCAGCGGCCAGCCGGTCGTACCCGCCGCCGACCTGATCGAAGCCACCTCCGACATGGGCGCCTTCGTACTGTTCTCCGGCATGCTCAAGCGCACTGCGGTCAAGCTGTCGAAGATCTGCAACGACCTGCGTCTGCTCTCCAGCGGCCCGCGTACCGGCATCAACGAAATCAACCTGCCCCCGCGCCAGCCGGGCAGCTCGATCATGCCGGGCAAGGTCAACCCGGTAATCCCGGAGGCCGTGAACCAGGTCGCCTTCGAAGTCATCGGCAACGACCTGGCCCTGACCCTGGCAGCCGAAGGCGGCCAACTGCAGCTGAACGTGATGGAACCGCTGATCGCCTACAAGATCTTCGACTCGATCCGCCTGCTGCAACGCGCCATGGACATGCTGCGCGAGCACTGCATCGTCGGCATCACCGCCAACGAAGAGCACTGCCGCCGCCTGATGGAAAACTCCATTGGCCTGATCACCGCGCTGAACCCATACATCGGCTACGAGAACGCCACCCGCATCGCCAAGCAGGCCCTGGAAACCGGCCGCGGCGTGCTGGAGCTGGTGCGTGAGGAGAAGCTGCTGGACGAGTCCATGTTGGCCGACATCCTCCGCCCGGAAAACATGATCGCCCCGCGCCTCGTGCCGCTGAAGGCCTGATCAGGCAAACGAACTCACCAGGAGGGGCCTCGCCCCTTCATCCTTCAAGGATGGCGCCAGCCATCCTTTTTTTTGCCCTGTAGGAGCGAGCTCTGCTCGCGAACGAGCCGGCACAACGCTTCGCGAGCAAGCTCGCTCCTACAAATGCCACGCCTTTCTGAGGGTACGAATCGCCTCGGCGATCTGCACCTCCGGCACCGCAGCGAAGCCCAGCACCAGACCGGCGCGGTTATCCACAGGCTCGGAACTGTTCTCCAACCAATATTCGCTGAGCCCGTTCATCTCCACTCCGACTGCACGGGCGGCGTCCACCAGTTGGCGTTCGCGTGCCAGGCTGTCCACCCGCACACAGAGGTGCAGACCGGCATCCACCGGTGACATGGGCGCGCAGCCGGGAATTGCTTCCGGCCAGTCGCGCAACAGGGCATCGCGTCGGGCGCGGGCGGCCAGGCGCATGCGCCGGACATGGCGCTGGAAGTGTCCGGCGGCGATGAACTCGGCCATCACCGCCTGGGTGCCAATCTCCGAATGACGCATGTCCAGTGCGCGGCGTTGGGCGAAAGACTTGGCCAGCGCCGGTGGCAGCACCAGGTAGCCCAGGCGCAGTGCCGGAAAGGTGATCTTGCAGAACGTGCCGACGTAGATCACCCGCCCCTGCTGGTCCAGCGAAGCCAAGGGAGCCAGCGGGGTTCCGCTGTAGCGGTACTCGCCGTCGTAGTCGTCTTCGACTATCCAGCCATCGCGGCGCTCGGCCCACTCCAGCAGTTCCAAGCGTCGCGCCAGGGACAGCGTCACCCCGGTCGGGTACTGGTGCGAGGGCGTGACATAGACCAGCCGGCAGGCTTCTACCTGCGCCAGCGCGGCGCTGTCCAGGCCATCGTTATCCACAGGCACGCCGCACAACTCGGCCCCCGCCACGGCAAATGCATGGCCGGCGGCACGATAGCCGGGATTCTCGATGGCCACCCGGTCGCCCGGCTGCACCAGCAACTGGGCGCAGAGGCTGATGGCCTGCTGGGCACCGCAGGTGATCACCACCTGCGCCGGGTCGCAGGACAGCCCGCGACAGCTGCGCAGGTAAGCGGCCACCAGCTCACGCAGGCCCCAGTCCCCCGCCGGATCGCCATAACCCAGGCGCGCGGGCGAGGGCTTGCGCCAGAAGCGCGCCTGCAGCCGCGCCCAGGTTTCGAAGGGGAACAGGTCGAAGGCCGGCACGCCGATACGGAACGCCCGGGGTGCGCCCGTCACCGGCGGCGGCAGATGGTGGCTCTGCAACCGCTTTAGCGCCGGCCCTGGCTCCGGGCCGACCGGCTGCTGGGGCACGGGCCGCGCTGTGGATAACTCCGCCACATAGGTGCCGTCGCCCACCCGCCCTTCCACGTAGCCCTCAGCGTAGAGCTGATCGAAGGCACGGGTCACGGTATTGCGCGAGATGCCCAGCAGCGCTGCCAGGTCGCGGGTGGCCGGCAAGCGCGTGCGGCTGGCCAGGCGGCCATCGAGAATGCGCTCGCGCAGGGCTTGGTAGAGCTGGCGCGCCAGCCCCTGGCCAGGGTCGAGGCGGATGCCGGAAAGGTCGACGGGAAGCGGTGGCGTGGCAGGCATATTCGGCCCCGGATTGGCTCTATCGAACTGACAGGAAATGGCTCTTACAACAGGCCAATATCCTGCCTAGCATGAAGCCATTCCGCCAGGAGAAGTCTTCATGTACGTCCCTTCATCCTTCCGCCAGAACGACCTCGCCCAGCTCCATGCACAGATGCAGGCCACTCGCCTCGCCGTGCTCACCAGTTCGGGCAGCCAAGGCCTGATGGCCAGCCACCTGCCGCTGCTATTGGAACCGGGCGAAGGCGAGTTCGGCACCCTTTACGGCCACTTCGCCCGCGCCAACCCGCACTGGCGTGACCTCGCCGAAGGCGCGGAAACGCTGGTGGTGTTCGCCGGCCCGGATGCTTACGTCACCCCCAGTTGGTACCCGGCCAAGGCCGAGCACGGCAAGGTGGTGCCTACTTGGAACTACATCGCCGTACATGCCTGGGGCCAGGCCGAGGTGTTCGACGACCCCGAGCGCCTGCTGAGTCTGGTGAGCCGTCTGAGTGACCGCCACGAAGCCGGCCGGCCGCAGCCCTGGGCGGTGGATGAGGCTCCGCGCGATTACCTCGACAGCATGCTCCGCGCCATCGCCGGCTTCGCCCTGCCGATCCGCCGTCTGGAGGGCAAATGGAAGCTCGGCCAGAACCGCCCGGCCGCCGACCAGGCCGGGGTACGCGACGGACTGGCCGCATCGAGCAATCCGCGCGACTGTGAATTGGCTGCGCGCATGACCGCTATCGACTGACCCACTACAGGAAGGAACCCATGTCCGCATCGCTTGAAATTCGCCCGGTCAGCGCCGCCGACCACGCCGCCTGGCTGCCGCTCTGGCAGGGCTACCAGCGCTTCTACAAGACCGAGATCGCCGCCGAAACCACCGCCGTTACCTGGCAGCGTTTCCTCGACCCGAACGAACCGATGTACGCCGCCCTGGCCTGGCAGGACGGCAAGGCCGTGGGCCTGGTGCACTTCATCTACCACCGCAGTTGCTGGACTACCGGCGACTATTGCTACCTGCAGGACCTGTACGTAGCCGAAGGCCTGCGAGGCAGCGGTGTTGGCCGCCAACTGATCGAACACGTCTATGCACAGGCCCGCGCCGCCGGCGCCTCGCGGGTGCATTGGCTGACCCACGAAACCAACACTGACGCCATGCAACTCTACGACCGCATCGCCGACCGTTCCGGCTTCGTCCAGTACCGCAAGATCCTCTGACCGGAGAGCGCCATGACCACTCAAGACCTGAGCCACTGGCAACCCCGCCCCACTCCCGACCACTCCCCACTGCCGGGCCGCTTCGTGCGCCTGGAGGCGCTGGACATCGCGCGCCACGGCGATGACCTCTGGGAGGCCTTGCAAGGGCCGGACCCGGCACTCTGGGATTACCTGCCCTACGGCCCCTTTGCCAGCCGCGAGCCCTTCGACGCCTGGCTGGCCGGCAATGCCGAGAGCCGCGACCCGCTCTTCTACACCGTGGTCGACCTGGCCAGCGGTCGCGCGCTGGGCCTGCTCAGCTACCTGCGCATCGCGCCCAAGGACGGTGCCATCGAGATCGGCCACATCGCTTTCGGCAAGGCCATGCAGCGTACACCGGGCTCCACAGAGGCCGTCTGGTTGCTGGCCCGCCATGCCTTCGATGACCTCGGCTACCGCCGTCTGGAATGGAAGTGCAACGCCAACAACGCCCGCTCCATGCGCGCCGCCGAGCGCCTGGGTTTTAGCTACGAGGGACTTTTCCGCCAGCACATGATCGTCAAGGGCCAGAACCGCGACACCGCCTGGTTCTCCATCATCGACGGCGACTGGCCGAAGTGCCGTGAGGCCTTCGAGCGCTGGCTGGCTGTGGATAACTTCGATGGAGAGGGGCGACAGCGCCAATCCCTGGAACGGCTCAGGAGTTAAACCAGGCTGTAGGGTGGATAGCGCTTTTCCATCCACCCGCGCAGTCCAGCCGAACCCCGATGGTGGACCGGTGGCGCGTGGTCCACCCTACAAAAGCGGCTCCAGTGCGCACGGCACCCCCTATCTCTGTCTTCACTCGATCTCGAACAACCCGTTCTTGAGCGGCGCCACATCCAGGCGCTGGCGCACGTCGTCGTCGATGCGCGGGTCGTCAGGGCGGTAGAGCTTCACCTGGCGGTAGGCGGCGACGCGGTTGATTTCCGGGCCCAGGTATTCCCAGACCACGCGGGTGCAGGCCGGGTTACGACGGTCGCCGCTGGAGACGCCGGTCTTCAGGCCATTGAGGCGAGTGATGCGGCTCTTGTAACTGGGAATGAGGATGGTCTGGCTCATCTCGTTCAAGGTGAGCGACTCGTAATCCATCAGGAACAACCGATCCTGCAACTGGAAGGCCGCGCCCCGGTAGCAGCAGCGCACCCAGTCTTCGGCCTGCACGTCGACACTGCCGACACGCTCCTGACGTTCCTGGCGCTCGAAGAGGAAGTTGCCGTCGTCTTCCCACAGGCGTACCAGGGAGAGCAGGACCGTGCCAGGCACCGACATGCAGTTGGAGTACTCGAAGTAGAAACCGCAATAGCGCGACAGGTTGCCGGACTGCTCGCGCAGGGGGGCGAGCAGTTCCATCAGCGGGTCGGAGCGCGCGTCACCCTCCTGGCCGACCGGACGGGTGCCCAGCAATCGGGCGAACTGTTCGGGCGGCAGGCCCAGTTCGTAGTCCTCGACGCCGAAGAAATCGCAGATGCGTTTGAGGTTGTAGGCGGTCGGCCGGCTCTGGCCATTGAGGTATTTGTTGAACTGCGCCCGATTGATGCCCAGCTTGCGGCAAACCTCCGCAATAGAGCGGTAGTGGCTGCACAGAAGTTTCAAATTGTTGCCAAGATACTCTGCCATGCTACCGCCCAAGTGGATGCGAGTGGCGCGATTATAGCGTCAACTCGCGCCAATTAGGTGCAACCTGCGAAATTGCCCCGTGCCTTTCCTTGCACAAACATGCGCAACCCTCCCAGCAAAGCGCCGCTCCCGTCCTGGCCGCAATGCTGATTGCCAACAACAACAACTGGATCAGGTGAATCGCCATGCTCGATTTCCTCAATGACCTCCTCTGGAGCAAATTGCTGATCGTAGTCCTCGTCGGACTCGGTCTTTTCTTCTCCATCAGCTCCCGTTTCGTCCAGTTCCGCTACTTCAGCGACATGTTCCGCATCTTCGGCCAGGCGCTGCAGCGCAAGGAAGGCCAACTGAGCGGCTTCCAGGCCCTAATGCTGTCGGTTGCCGGCCGCGTGGGCGCAGGCAACATCGCCGGTGTCGCGGTGGCCATCATGCTTGGCGGCCCGGGCGCGGTGTTCTGGATGTGGGTCGTGGCGCTGCTGGGCATGGCGACCAGCTACTTCGAGTGCTCCCTGGCCCAGCTCTACAAGCGTCGCGAAGCCGATGGCACCTACCGTGGCGGCCCGGCCTTCTACATCCTGCATGGCCTCGGTCAGCGCTGGCTGGCGGTGATCTTCTCGATCCTGCTGCTGGTGACCTTCGGCTTCGGTTTCAACGCCGTGCAATCCTTCACCGTGGCCACTTCGCTGCATGACACCTTCGGTCTACCGACCTGGATCAGCGGCATCGCCCTGGTGGGTGTGATCGGCCTGATCGTATTCGGCGGCATCAAGCGCATCGCCGCCATGGCTGACGTCCTCGTTCCGATCATGGCGGGTACCTACATCCTGATGGCGCTGGTGGTGATTGGCATGAACTTCACCGAAGTGCCGGCGACCCTGGCCCTGATCGTGAAGAGTGCCTTTGGCCTGGAACCTGCCTTTGCCGGCGGCGTGGGCGCAGCCATCCTGATGGGTGTGAAGCGCGGCCTGTTCTCCAACGAAGCGGGCCTGGGCAGCGCGCCCAACGTAGCCGCCGTGGCCGAGGTCAAGCATCCGGCCGCCCAAGGCATTGTGCAGTCCCTCAGCGTGTTCATCGATACCCTGCTGGTGTGCACCAGCACCGCACTGATCATCCTGCTCTCCGGCGTGTACCAGCCGGGCAGCGAGATGGCCGGTGTCGTGCTGACGCAGACAGCCCTGGCGGCGGAAGTCGGCGAGTGGGGCCGCATCTTCGTGAGCGTGGCGCTGCTGCTCTTCGTGTTCACCACCCTGGTGTACAACTACTACTTGGGTGAAAACGCCCTGAGCTTCTTCAGTACCAAGCGCATCCTGCTCCAGGCCTACCGCGTGCTGGTCATGGCCCTGGTGCTGTGGGGTTCCATGCAGGACCTGTCCACCGTGTTCGGCTTCGCCGACGTGACCATGGGTCTGCTAGCCCTGGTGAACCTGGTGGCCATCGCCCTGCTGTTCAAGATCGGCATGCGCCTGATGCACGACTACGACGCCCAGATTAAGGCCGGCGTAGAAGAGCCGGTGTTCGACGCCAGCAAGTTCGCCGACCTGGACATCGACCATGACGCCTGGAACAAAAAGGCGGAGACCTCCAATGCCGAGGCAACAGGCAGACTGGCTCAGAGCCACCGCTAATTCGCTGTACCGGCAAGACCTGGTGCCGCTCCTCCGCTGACGCGGGGTGCGGCACTGTCGTATCTGCACCCTGTTCTTTTCGAGTTATCCACACCCATGAAAGCTGTGAAGAACCTCTTCGTGCTCTACACCGGCGGCACCATCGGCATGCTGCAGACTCCTGAAGGCCTGGCCCCGGCCAGCGGCTTCGAAGCGCGCATGCGCGAGCTGCTGGACGGCCAGGGAACGGCAATGGAGTGGCACTTCAAGGAAACGCTGCCACTGATCGACAGCGCCAACATGCGCCAGGCCAACTGGCTGGCCATGCGCGACGCGATTGTCGAGGCGGTGGAACGCGGCCATGACGGCGTGCTGCTGTTGCACGGCACCGACACGTTGGCTTACAGCGCAGCGGCCCTTGGCTTCCTGCTGCTCGGCCTGTCGGTACCGGTGGTACTGACGGGCGCCATGCTGCCGGCCGGCAGCGAAGGCAGCGATGCCTGGCCGAACCTGCTGGGCGCCATCAACGCGCTGCAGGCGGGGGTCGCCCCCGGCGTGCACCTCTTCTTCAATGGCGAACTGCTGCATGGCGCCCGCACCAGCAAGTTGCGCTCGGAGGCCTTCGACGCCTTCGCCGAACTGCCGCGCCCCCGCGAGGGCGAGCGCGCCGGAGCCATTCCAGCCGGCCTCGATTACCGCACCCCACGCCAGCCGGTGAACCTCGCGGTACTACCGCTGTTCCCCGGCCTTGCGGCCAGCCATGTGGACGCGCTGCTCGGCAGCGGTGTGCAAGGCCTGGTGCTGGAATGCTACGGCAGCGGTACCGGCCCGTCGGACGACAAGGCCCTGCTGGACGTCCTGCGTGCCGCCCACCAGCGTGGAGTCGTGCTGGCCGCCACCAGCCAGTGCCCGGCCGGGCATGTGCAGGCGGGCGTCTACGCCGCCGGCAGCCAACTGCTGGCCACCGGCCTGGTACCTGCCGGCGGCATGACCCGCGAGGCGGCGCTGGGCAAGCTGTTCGCCCTGCTCGGCGCAGGCTTGCGGCAGGAAGAGGTGGAGCGGTGGTTTACCGTGGACCTTTGCGGGGAAATGGCGGACTGAGCACAGGGCGGGAAGTGCTCAGCTGAACCTCGATGGCGGACCGATGAAGCGTGGTCCACCCTACGAAAGCCTGCCCGAAACAGTGGATTCGCCGGGTGGATGGCGCTCTTCCATCCACCCGCTCCGTCTAATGGGTTTCGATTCGCTCAACCACATCCCACGCAGGGGTCGAGTGCAGCGCTGGCACGAAGGGACATACGGCGGACTCAGGCCACTTCGCCGCGGATGTACTGCTCCAGGTGCAGGATCAGGTCGTCCTGTTCGGCCATGGCCTCTTTCACCAGGTCGCCGATAGACAGCAGGCCGACCAGCTCGCCGCCCTCCACCACCGGGAGGTGGCGCATGTGCTGGTCGGTCATCAGCGACATGCATTCGCGGATGCTCTGCTTCGGCGTCACCGTCAGTACCGGTTCGGTCATGAACTCGCGCACCACCGTCGCCACGGATGAGCGTCCCTGCAGCACGCCTTTGCGCGCATAGTCACGCTCACTGACGATACCCACCAGGCGCCCGCCCTCGGTCACTGGCAGAGCACCGATGTTCAGCTCGGCCATCATCCGCAATGCCTCGAGCATTGGTGCTTCGACATCAATGGTGTGAACGTTCTGCCGCGGCTTGGCGCGGAGCATCTGTGCGACGGTCTTCATCTGTAATCCCTCCGGTTGCGTTGGCTGGAAGGCCAGAATGCGCGCGGTCGTGGCCTCGGCGCCAAGAAGGGATTTGCATGGTGATGATTGAAAAATTCATTGAGCCGGCGAACCGCTGGACTCGCCTGCATCCACCCCCCATGAAAAGGTTCATCACGGACTGCCAATCCCGTGTTAGCGCGTTCGAGATCAGGCGCCCGGCTCATTGGCCAGTGGGATCAAAGGCCTTGTTGCAGCCAAGGAGCAAAGCGAGAACGGGTGTAGGACGGTGATCTGACCGGCAACGGCAGACTCATCAGAACAGGCCGCACCTTGGTGGCACGGCCTGGCAATGGGTCAATGGGCGACGTTTCCGCACGCCTGACCCTCACGACGAAAGCAGGTCAACCGCGCCTGGCTTCAATCCTGCTCACTGGCAATCAACCGGTACAGCAGCGCACCGATCAACGCGCCGGCAATCGGTGCCAGCCAGAACAGCCACAATTGACTGACCGCCCAATCTCCGACGTAGAGCGCTACCGCCGTACTGCGCGCCGGGTTGACCGAAGTATTGGTCACCGGGATCGAGATCAGGTGGATCAATGCCAGGCTGAGGCCAATGGCCAAGGGCGCAAATCCGGCCGGAGCACGCTTGGACGTAGAGCCGAGAATGATCAGCAGGAAGAACGCCGTCATCACGACTTCGCAGATGGCCGCCGCAGTCAGCGAATAGCCGCCGGGGGAGTGCTCGGCATAACCGTTGGAGGCGAAGCCGGCCGACAGATCGAAACCGGCCTTGCCAGAGGCGATCAGATAAAGCACGCCGCCAGCCGCCAGGCCGCCCAGCACCTGAGACAAGATGTAGGGCAGCAACTTGGCCAACGGCAGACGCCCGCCAGCCCAGAGCCCGACCGAAACCGCCGGATTAAAATGCCCTCCGGAGATATGCCCCACTGCGTAGGCCATGGTCACCACCGTCAGGCCAAAGGCCAGCGACACACCCAGCAAACCAATCCCCAGCTCTGGAAAGGCGGCCGCCAGCACCGCGCTGCCACAGCCGCCCAACACCAACCAGAAGGTACCCAGAAACTCGGCTCCACATGCTTTCATATGCTGATTTCCTTTCAGGAAAACCAGACCGGCTGTCTGGCTCGACAGCATGCAGTGTAGGCGGCACATCAAGCTGCGCCCGGATCAGCGGCTCACACCCGGCATCTTGCCCCAATAAAAACGGGAGCCTTGCGGCTCCCTAGGGGACTCTCTTCGGAGCAATCAGGCGATTTCGATCAGCACTTCACCCGGGTTCACACGGTCGCCCTTAGCAACGTGGACGGCCTTGACGGTGCCGTCGATGGGCGCCTGGACCTCGGTTTCCATCTTCATGGCCTCGGTGATCAGCACGGCCTGACCGGCTTTCACCTGGTCGCCTTCCTTCACCAGCACGTCGACGATGTTGCCCGGCATGGTCGTGCTGACATCGCCCGGCGCACTGGCGCTCTTGCGCTTGCTGCCGCTGCCTGCGACGAACTCGTTGAGCGGCTCGAATACCACTTCTTCCGGCATGCCATCGATGGACAGGTAGAAGTGACGTTTACCGTCGCTCTTCACACCCACGCCGGTGATGTCGACACGGTAGCTTTCGCCGTGCACGTCCACCACGAACTCGGTGGGCACACCTTCGCCGCCGACCGGAGCGGCGCGCTGGCCATTGGGGATAGGCAGAAGCTCTTCAGGTTTCAGGGTGCCGGCTGCACGCTCTTCGAGGAACTTGCGGCCGATGTCGGGGAACATGGCATAGGTCAGCACGTCCTCTTCGGACTTGGCCAGGCTGCCGATGTCGGCACGCAGCTTGTCCAGCTCCGGCTTGATCAGGTCGGCCGGACGCACGTCGATGACTTCTTCGTTGCCGATGGCCTGGCGGCGCAGTTGCTCGTTGATCTCGCCCGGCGCCTTGCCATAGCGGCCCTGCAGGTAGAGCTTCACCTCGTTGGTGATGGTCTTGTAGCGCTCACCGGCCAGCACGTTGAAGAAGGCCTGGGTGCCGACGATCTGCGAGGTCGGGGTCACCAGGGGCGGGAAGCCGAGGTCGGCGCGCACGCGCGGGATCTCTTCCAGCACTTCGGCCATGCGGTTGAGCGCGCCCTGCTCTTTCAGCTGGTTGGCCAGGTTGGAAATCATGCCGCCCGGCACCTGGTTGACCTGTACGCGGGTATCCACGCCGGTGAATTCGCTTTCGAACTGGTGGTACTTCTTGCGCACGGCGTGGAAGTACATGCCGATTTCCTGGATCAGCTCAAGGTCCAGGCCGGTGTCGTACGGGGTGTTGCGCAGGGCGGCAACCATGGACTCGGTGCCCGGGTGGCTGGTGCCCCAGGCCATGCTGGAGATCGCGGTGTCGATGCGGTCAGCGCCGTTTTCGACAGCCTTCAGCTGGCACATGCTGGCCACGCCGGCGGTGTCGTGGGAGTGCACCACGACTTCCAGTGGCAGGGCATCCTTCAGGGCCTTCACCAGGTCGCCGGTGGCGTACGGGGTCAGCAGGCCGGCCATGTCCTTGATGGCGATGGAATCGACGCCCATGGCGGCCATGGTCTTGGCCTGGTTCACAAAGGCATCGATGGTGTGCACCGGGCTGGTGGTGTAGGCGATGGTGCCTTGGGCGTGCTTGCCGGCAGCCTTCACGGCTTCGATGGAGACACGCAGGTTACGCACGTCGTTCATCGCGTCGAAGATGCGGAACACGTCGATGCCGTTGACGGCCGCCTTGGCGACGAAGGCGCGTACCACGTCGTCCCCGTAGTGGCGGTAGCCCAGCAGGTTCTGGCCGCGCAGGAGCATTTGCAGACGGGTGTTGGGCAGGGCGGCTTTGAGCTTGCGCAGGCGCTCCCACGGGTCTTCCTTGAGGAAGCGTACGCAGGCGTCGAAGGTGGCGCCGCCCCAGACTTCCAGCGACCAGTAGCCGACCTTGTCGAGCTTGTCGCAGATCGGAAGCATGTCTTCGGTGCGCATGCGGGTGGCCAGCAGGGACTGGTGCGCATCGCGCAGGATGGTATCGGTGATGGAGATCTTCTTGCTCATGTTCTGAATCCTTCCCCTACAGGCCGGCGTGGGCGGCGATGGCGGTGGCGATGGCGATGGCCAGGTGCGACGGGTTGCGCTTGATCGAGTACTGGGTCAGCTCCGGATGGCTCTCGACGAAACTGGTATTGAACTCGGCGCTGCGGAACTCGGGATTGCGCAGGATTTCCTGGTAGTAGGGCGCGGTGGTCCGCACACCTTGCACCCGCATGTCATCGAGGGCGCGCAGGCCGCGGTCCAGGGCTTCTTCCCAGGTCAGTGCCCAGACGATCAGTTTCAGGCACATGGAGTCGTAGTACGGCGGAATGGTGTAGCCGGTGTAGATCGCGGTGTCGGTGCGCACGCCTGGGCCGCCGGGGGCGTAGTAGCGGGTGATCTTGCCGAAGGACGGCAGGAAGTTGTTCTTCGGGTCCTCGGCGTTGATGCGGAACTGCAGGGCGAAACCACGATGGATGATGTCGTCCTGCTTGACCGACAGCTCGAGGCCCGAGGCAATGCGGATCTGCTCGCGGACGATGTCGATGCCGGTGATTTCCTCGGTGATGGTGTGCTCCACCTGCACGCGGGTGTTCATCTCCATGAAGTACACCTCGCCTTCGGCGAGCAGGAACTCCACGGTGCCGGCGTTCTCGTAGCCCACGGCCTTGGCCGCGCGTACGGCGAGGTCACCGATGTAGGCGCGCTGCTCGGGGGTGAGCTGCGGGCTGGGGGCGATCTCGATGAGCTTCTGGTTGCGGCGCTGGATCGAGCAGTCGCGCTCGAACAGGTGAACGGTGTTGCCGAAAGAGTCGGCCAGGATCTGCGCTTCGATGTGCTTCGGGTTGACGATGCACTTCTCGAGGAAGACTTCCGCCGAGCCGAAGGCCTTGGTGGCTTCGGAAATCACGCGCGGGTAGGCCTGTTCCAGCTCCTCGCGGCTGTTGCAGCGACGGATACCGCGACCGCCACCGCCAGAGGTGGCCTTGAGCATCACCGGGTAGCCGATGCGCTCGGCTTCACGCAGCGCTTCGGCGAGGTCGGCGACGTTGCCTTCGGTGCCCGGGGTGACCGGCACGCCGGCCTTGATCATGCTGCGGCGGGCTTCGGTCTTGTCGCCCATGCGGCGGATCACTTCGGCGCTCGGGCCGATGAACTTGATCCCGCGCTCGGCGCAGATGTCCGCCAGCTCAGCGTTTTCGGAGAGGAAACCGTAGCCCGGGTGCAGGGCATCGCAGCCGGTCTCGACCGCCAGGTTCACCAGCTTGCGCGGGTTCAGGTACCCGGCCAGCGGGTCGTCACCAATGCTGTGGGCTTCGTCGGCACGCTTGACGTGCAGGGCGTGCCGGTCGGCATCGGAGTAGATGGCCACCGAGCGGATGCCCATCTCGGCGCAAGCGCGCACGATGCGGACGGCAATCTCACCACGGTTGGCGATCAGGATTTTCTTGATCACGAGCTTTCCCTCGACCAAGTGAACAGGCGAACGGCTGGGCCGGTCGTTGGGTGACCGCAGATCGTGTAGCGGTCGCGTCATTACCCTACGCCGCGAGCGGGAATAACCCCAATCAATAATTATTGGGGTATCCATTAGGTTGAGCTTATAGTCAGCAACCCTGCCCACCCCTCGAGGCCAAAATCGATGCGCAAGACCCTGCTGCGTATGACGCTGCGCCAGCTCCAGGTGTTCCGTGCCGTGTATGAAAGCCGCTCCTACAGCCGCGCGGCCGAGGAGATGGCGCTGACTCAACCGGCCGTCAGTCTGCAGATCCGCCAGCTCGAAGAACTGGTGGGCCAGCCGCTGTTCGAGTATGTCGGCAAGAAGCTCTACGTGACCGACGCGGCCGAGGCGCTGATGCGCGCCAGCAGCGACATCTTCCAGCGCCTGGCCAGCCTCGACATGCAGCTCTCTGATTTGCAGGGCTCCCTGCAGGGCCAGCTGAATCTGGCGGTGGAATCGAGCGCCAAGTACTTCGTGCCGCACCTGTTCGCCGCCTTCCGCGAGCAGCATCCGGACGTCAGCCTGCACCTGGTGGTGACCAACCGCGCCCAGGTGATCAAGCGCCTCTCGGACAACCGCGACGATCTGGTGATCATGTCCCTGGTACCCCAGGATATGGCGCTGGAGTTCCTGCCCTTCCTGAACAACCCGATCGTTGCGGTGGCGCCGCCCGACCACCCGCTGTGCAACGCCGCCAAACTGACGCTGAAGGACCTGGAGCCCTATACCCTGCTGGTGCGTGAGGCCGGCTCAGGCACGCGCAAGGCCTGCGAGGAATACTTCCAGCAGAAGCGCGCGCACTTCGCCCAGACCATGGAAGTGGCCTCGCTGGATGCACAGAAGGAATGTGTGGTGGCCGACCTTGGCATCGCCCTGATCCCACGCCACGCAGTGAGCCTGGAACTGGCGACAGGACTCTTGCGAGAGCTGCCGGTGGAGGAGTTGCCGCTCTATCGGAGCTGGTGCGCGGTACACGCCAAGGGCAAGCGGCTGTCGCCGGTCGCCCAGGCGTTTCTAAGCTTTATCCGCGAAGAACGCGCACAGATCAGCGCGCTTTCCCACCGCTTTTCCGGCGCACTGCCTTTGACGACAACAGGTAGTTAACGGCGATCAGCTCGGGGTAGGGGTAGTCCGAGCATTCCATCTGCAGGCGGCGCTGCTCGCAGCGGTCTTCGATGGCGCGACGGAATTGCATACGCCGCTGGTCCTCCAGTTTGCGCCGGGTCTTGCTGTCCAGATGGGCGGAATCATCGTGAAAGCGTTGCATGGCATCTCTCCCTGGGTGGGGTCCGGTAGGCGCAGCATCGCCCGCACCTGTGACGCTTTCGCGAAGGCTCGGTGAATCTGTGGTGAAGCGTGGGTTTCAGGCTATCGGGCTGATAGCTGGACAGACCGGCACGAGCGGACTTTGCTCAGCTGTGTGCAGGTCATGCCGCTGGAGGACGCCATGAGCAATGCCGTCGAGTTCTTCCAACGCTTTCCGATCCAACGGGTGCGCGCCAGCATTCTCGATGATGTATTGGCCAGCGAACGCCAACGGCTGGTGCTGCTCTACCTCTGGCAGGACGACTGCCCGCTCTGCGATGTCGCCAAACACGACCTGCTGCGCACCCAGGCGCGCTGCCAGTGGCCGCAGGTACGCTGGCTGCACGACGAAGTGGAAGAAGACCCGGCGCTGGCCCTGCGCTTCGGCCTGCACGGCGTGCCGACCTTCATTGCGCTGTACCACGGCCGGCCGCTGGGACGGATTACCAGCTGGCCGGGCAGCGGACCCTTCATCGAAGCCATCGAGCGGCTGCTGGTACGCCAGGGGCTGGCCTGATTGGCTACGCGTCGGAGCGACTACCTTGGGAATGGCCTATGAGGCTCCGAACTAGTCCTCGGCGCTCTTCACCGACTTGGGCGATAGACGCAGGCTGCGCAGGCTGCGCTTCACACTCTTGAGGTGGTTGACCAGGGTCGGGCCACGGGCCATGGCGACGCCCATGGCGAGTACGTCGATCACCACCAGGTGGGCGATGCGCGAGGTCAACGGGGTGTAGATTTCGGTGTCTTCCTGCACGTCAATGGCGAGGTTCACCGTGGCCAGGTCAGCCAATGGCGTCTGGCTCGGGCAGAGGGTGATGAGAGTAGCGCCGGCCTCACGCACCAGGTTGGCGGTGATCAGCAGGTCCTTGGAGCGACCCGACTGGGAAATGCAGATGGCCACGTCCGAAGGCTTCAGGGTGACCGCCGACATCGCCTGCATGTGCGGATCGGAGTAGGCCGCCGCCGTGAGCAGCAGGCGGAAGAACTTGTGCTGGGCATCGGCCGCCACTGCACCCGAAGCGCCGAAGCCGTAGAACTCCACGCGCTGAGCCTGGGCACAGGCGCCGATGGCACGCTGGAGGGCTTCCGGGTCGAGCTTCTCGCGGACTTCCATCAGGGTGTGCAGGGTGGTGTCGAAGATCTTCAGGCTGAAGTCGGCGACCGAGTCCTCTTCGTGAATGGCGAACTGGCCGAAGCTGGCACCAGCGGCCAGGCTCTGCGCCAGTTTCAGCTTCAGATCCTGGAAGCCGCCGCAGCCGATGGCCCGGCAGAAGCGCACGATGGTAGGTTCGCTGACCCCGACCCCCTGGGCCAGGTCGGCCATGGAGCTGTGCATGACCGCGGCGGGATCGAGCAGGACGTGGTCGGCGACTTTCAGTTCCGACTTGCGCAGCAGATGCCGCGACTGAGCGATATGTTGCAGCAGATTCACAGGGCAGGCTCTGTCTGGAATAGGGGTTTTGCCGGTTTCTTCCGTCATGCAACGGGCCTCGACTCGGTTATGATCGGCTGAACCAGGCTGTAGTGATCGTGTAGTTATACTACATGAGCCGCTTTTCCGCCCAGTTGAACGACCCTCTATCCGCGTGCAAGGAAGGGAGAGCGCATCCTTGACCAGCTCCTGCGACATGCTCGTCTTCGGCGGTACCGGCGATCTCGCGCTGCACAAACTGCTTCCGGCCCTCTATCACCTGCATCGCGAAGGGCGCCTGCATCCGCAGATGCGCATCCTCGCCCTGGCCCGCAACGCCCTTGACCGTGACGGCTACCGCGCCCTGGCCGAACGCCGTTGCCGTGCCCAGGTGGCCCGCGCCGACTTCACCACCGAGGCCTGGCGGGGCTTCTCCGAGCGTCTGGACTACTTCGCCATGGACGTCTCCCAAAGCGCCGACTTCGGCCGCCTGGCCCGCTACCTCGGGCCTGACCCCGGCTGCGGGCGGGTGTACTACCTGGCCACCGCCCCCGACTTGTTCGAGGACATCGCCGCGCACCTGGCCGTTGCCCAGTTGGCTACCCCGCAATCGCGCATCGTGCTCGAGAAGCCCATCGGCCACTCGCTGGAGTCGGCCAAGGCGATCAACGCCGCCATCGGCAAGGTGTTCGACGAATCCCAGGTGTTCCGCATCGACCACTACCTGGGCAAGGAAACCGTGCAGAACCTCATGGCCCTGCGCTTCGCCAACGGTCTGTTCGAGCCGATCTGGCGTGCCGGGCACATTGATCATGTGCAGATCAGCGTCTGCGAGACCCTCGGCGTGGAGAACCGCGGCGCCTACTACGACCGCTCCGGGGCCATGCGCGACATGGTGCAGAACCACCTGCTGCAACTGCTCTGCCTGGTGGCGATGGAGGCGCCGGTGCGCTTCGACGCCGAAGCGGTGCGCAACGAGAAGGTGAAAATCCTCGAAGCGTTGAAACCCATCTCTGGGCAGGACGTGCGCGACAAGACCGTGCGCGGCCAGTACAGCGCCGGCAAGATCGGCGGCCAGGAAGTGCCGGCCTACTACTTCGAGAAAAACGTCGACAACGACAGCGACACCGAAACCTTCGTCGCCCTGCAGGCGGAGATCGACAACTGGCGCTGGGCCGGCGTGCCTTTCTACCTGCGCACCGGCAAGCGCCTGGCGCGCAAGTACTCTGAGATCGTCATCCAGTTCAAGCCGGTGCCCCACCGCCTGTTCGCCGATGGCGAGGCCAACCGCCTGCTGATTCGCCTGCAGCCGGAGGAGCGCATCAGCCTGCAACTGATGGCCAAGTCGCCTGGCAAGGGCATGAACCTGGAGCCCGTGGAGCTGGACCTGAACCTGGCCAAGGCCTTCAGTCACCAGCGTCGCTGGGACGCCTACGAGCGCCTGTTGCTGGATGTGATCGAGGGTGATTCGACGCTGTTCATGCGCCGCGACGAGGTGGAAGCCGCCTGGAGCTGGGTCGACCCCATCCTCGAAGGCTGGCACGAGCACTACCAGAGCCCGCGCCCCTACCCCGCCGGCTCCACCGGGCCGGAACAGGCCCACAGCCTGCTGGAGCTGCACGGCCGTGCCTGGCACGACTGAGGCCGTGTCTACACCATTGCTTCAGCTCAATATCTGGCCTGAATCCACTCCCTAGAATCGCGCGTCCATCGCCCCCCACCGCGAGCCGCGCCATGCCCAGTCCCGAACTGCTCTCCCCCGCTGGTACCCTCAAGGCCATGCGTTATGCCTTTGCCTACGGCGCCGATGCCGTGTATGCCGGTCAGCCGCGCTACAGCCTGCGGGTGCGCAACAACGAGTTCGACCACACCAACCTGGCCGTCGGTATTGCGGAGGCCCACGCAGCCGGCAAGCGCTTCTACGTGGTGGTGAACATCGCCCCGCATAACGCCAAACTGCGGACCTTCCTCAAAGACCTGGAGCCCGTGATCGCTATGGGGCCGGATGCGCTGATCATGTCCGACCCCGGCCTGATCATGCTGGTTCGCGAGCATTTCCCGCAGATGCCCATCCACCTCTCGGTGCAGGCCAATGCGGTGAACTGGGCCAGCGTGAAGTTCTGGCAGCAGCAGGGGCTGAGCCGGGTGATCCTGTCCCGCGAACTGTCCCTGGAGGAGATCGGCGAAATCCGCCAGCAGGTGCCCGGCATGGAGCTGGAAGTCTTCGTCCACGGCGCTCTGTGCATGGCCTACTCCGGCCGCTGCCTGCTGTCCGGCTACCTCAATCATCGCGACCCCAACCAGGGCACCTGCACCAACGCCTGCCGCTGGCAGTACAACGCCAAAGCGGCTCACGAAGATGAACTGGGCCAGGTGGTTCCGACCCTCGGCTGCGGGGCGAGCAGCGACCGGGTGTTCCTGCTGGAAGAAGCCAATCGCCCCGGCGAGCTGATGTCCGCCTGGGAGGATGAGCACGGCACCTACATCATGAACTCCAAGGACCTGCGCGCTGTTCACCACGTCGAGCGTTTGCTGCAGATGGGCGTGCATTCGCTGAAGATCGAGGGCCGAACCAAATCGCACTTCTATGTGGCACGTACCGCCCAGGCCTACCGCAAGGCCATCGATGACGCCGTTGCCGGCCGCCCCTTCGACCGCGCCCTGATGGACGACCTCGAGTCCCTGGCCAACCGCGGCTACACCGAGGGTTTCCTGCGCCGCCACGTACACGACGAGTACCAGAACTACGAACACGGCTACTCCCTGGCCGAGCGCCAGCAGTTCGTGGGCGAGCTGACCGGGGTGGTTCGCCAGGGCCTGGCGGAAGTACGGGTGAAGAATCACTTCGCGGTAGGCGACCGCCTGCAACTGATGACCCCGCGGGGCAATGTGGACTTCCGCCTGGAAGCGCTGGAGAACCGCTACGGCGAGCACAAGGCCGTGGCGCCGGGGGACGGCCACACGCTCTACCTGCCGCTGCCTGCGGACCTGCCCCTGGAACACGCGCTGCTGATGCGCTGGTTCAGTACCGGCAACAGCCGTAACGCCGCCAGCGCTTGATGCCGGGCGGAAATCGTCCGTCCGAACCTGTAGGAGCGAGCTTGCTCGCGAAACGCCGTGGCACAAAGCTTCGCGAGCAGAGCTCGCTCCTACAACAGTTCAGCTTCGTCGATGGGTTGAACACGGAGCGATATCCATCGCCCCACCCGACTGATCAGCGCCAGAGCGCGGTAGCCTGTTCCTTGAGCAGCCGCACGAACTGCGGTGCTTCCACTGGCGGGCTGATCAGGTAGCCCTGGATCTCGTCGCAACGCTGGCTGCGCAGGAAGCTCAGCTGCTCGCTGTTCTCCACGCCCTCGGCGACCACTTTCAGCTCCAGGCTGTGGGCCATGGCGATGATCGCGCGGGTAATGGCGGCGTCCTCGCTGCCGGCGGAGAGGTCACGGATGAAGGTCTGGTCGATCTTCACGTAGTCCACCGGGAAGCGCTTGAGGTAGCTCAGGGATGAATAGCCGGTGCCGAAATCGTCGATGGCCAGCTTCACGCCGAGCTGGCGCAACTGGTGGAAGGTGGCGATGACGTTCTCGACGTTTTCCAGCAGGTGGCTTTCAGTCAGCTCCAGCTCCAACAGGCGCGCCTGCAGACCGGTTTCCTCCAGCACCTGACGAACCAGGCTGACCAGGTTGCCCTGACGCAGTTGGTGCATCGACAGGTTCACCGAAACGCGGATGTCTGCCAGGCCCTGGCGCTGCCACTCACGGGCCTGCTGGCAGGCCTGGCGCAGCACGAATTCCCCGATCGGGGCGATCAGCCCGGTCTCTTCTGCCAGCCCGATGAAATCCCCAGGCGGTACCAGCCCCTGCTGCGGATGGCGCCAGCGCACCAGCGCCTCGGCGGCGTTCAGGCTGTTATCGGCCAGGCCCAGCTTCGGCTGATAGAAGACTTCCAGCTGGCCTTCCTCGATGGCCTTGCGCAGCTGGTTCTCCAGCTGCAGGCGCTCCAGGGTGCAGGCCTGCAGGTTGTCGGTGAAGAACTGGAAAGTGTTACCACCCAGGTGCTTGGCGTGCTGCATGGCCATGTTGGCCTGGCTGATGAGGGCGGAAATGTCGCGGGCGTTATCCGGCAGCAGGCTGATGCCAAGAGAGCCGCTGATTACCAGTTCGTGTCCGCCCACGGTCATCGGCATGCGCAGTTTGCCGAGCAGGCGACTGGCCTGGCGCGCCAGGCTGGCGGCGCTGCCATAGGCGTCGAGGATCAGAGCGAACTCATCGCCGGCCAGGCGTGCGATCGTGTCGGCTTCCGGCACCGCCTGGGTCAGGCGCCGGCTGACCTGGCGCAGCAGCTGGTCGGCTACTTCATGGCCGAGGCTATCGTTGAGCACCTTGAACCGGTCCAGGTCGATGTGCAGCAGCGCCAGGCTGCGGCCACTCTGGCGGGCACGCTGACTGGCCTCGTGAAGGCGATCCTTGAACAGGGTGCGATTGGCCAGCCCGGTGAGCTCGTCGTAACTGGACAGGTAGCGCAGGCGCTCCTCGGCCTCGCGGCGGGCGGTTAGGTCGGCGAAGAAGCCGACGATATGGCTGACATTGCCCCGCGAGTCGCGTACCACGTTGAGTTGCAGCCACTGGGGGTAGAGCTCGCCGCTCTTGCGCGCATCCACCAGTTCGCCTTGCCAGCTGCCGCTCTGCTCCAGCTCTTCACGGATCAGGTGATAGCGGCGGCGCGCCTCGCGGCTGCCAATGAGGGTAGCGACGCTGCGCCCGATGACTTCTTCCTGGCGATAACCGGTGACCTGGCTGAAGGCCGCGTTGGTCTGGATCACTCGGTAGTCGGGATCGAGGATAACGATTCCCTCGCTGGCCGCCTCGAACACCGTGGCCGCCAGGCGTTGCTCTTCATCGCGGACCTTGCGCGCCGTGATGTCACGGCGGGTGCCGAGCATTCGTAGCACCTTGCCGTCGCCATCGCGTTCCACCACCCGACCACGGTCCTCCACCCAAACCCAGTGGCCATCGTTGTGGCGCACCCGGTAGTCAATGGAATAGCCATCGGTGCGGCCCTTGAGGTGTTCGACCAGCGCCCGGCGCAACAGTGGCAGGTCGTCCGGGTGCAGGCGCGGCTTGAGGTCACTGAGCACACGGGTCACGTCCTCGGCCTCAATGCCAAAGATGGCCTTGAGCTGGGAGTGATGGACCTCATCCGTCTCCAGGTTCCAGTCCCACAGCCCCAGCTCGCTGGCCTCCAGCGCCAGTGCCAGGCGCGCCTCGCTCTTGGAGAGCGCATGGCTGGCGTCGGCCAGCTCCAGGGTGCGTTGGGCCACGCGCATTTCCAGCTCAGCGTGGGTGCGGCGCAACTCGCGTTCGGCACGACGGCGCTGCTCCACCTCGCGGGCCAGCTCTTCATTGAGGCCTTCGGCGCGACCCTTGGCTGCTTCCAGGTGACTGATCAGCGCCAGGTTCTGGAAGCGTTGCAGCAGGCTGCGCTGCACCAGCCGGTTGACCTGCCAGGCCACCACCATGAGCGAGGCAGCGAGTATCACCCCGAGCACGCCCCACCCACGGAGCAGCGGCGTATCGCCCAGCAACAGCCAGGTAATCGACGGCAGCAGGCAGGGCAAGGCGAAAGTCAGGAAGGCCGACAGGCTGACGGCGTAGGCGACACTGGCGGAGAGAATGGCAGCGGCAATCAGGCCATAGACCAGGGCCTGCTGCACAAAGGCGTCCGGCGGCACCAGCACCACGGCGGCGAAAGCCAGGGTCAGACCCGAAGCCCCCGCGCCGAGGAGAAAGGCGCGGCGCCAGCGTGGGCAGGCCTGCTGGGCGGGCTGGGCTTTCTTGAAGGCAGCCACCTGGGTCAGGCGCAGGACGGCCAGCAACACCAGCCAGGCCAGCCAGCCACCGAGCAGCAGGCTGTTGCCCGGCTCCCAGAGCAGATAGGCGCAGGCCAGGCCGTTGAGCAGCATGAACAGGGTCGGAACCTGGGAGCCCTGATAAAGAAGGCGCGTGCGTTCGGCCGCAATGTCGGTCGCGAACTGCTGGCGGATCTCGCGGTTGTCAGCCAGGGACAGGGCCGGGCCGACGGGCATTGAATTAGCGGTCATAGGCGCTTTTTTTGTAGTGGTCTGCCTAAGCGAGCCCGGAGCTTACCCGAGCGGGAAGAAGCTGCAATAGCTTTATGTGCGAGGTTCCAGACGAGCGTCCCCCAACTTTAGGAGGGTCTCTGGCACGGGGATCAGCGACCGCCCAGCTGACCATCCGGTCATCCGTTTGCCCTCCCCCGTCCACCTCCCTAGAATGCCGCGATGCGCGACGATCTCTCCCTCCTCCTGAACTCCCTCAACGACGCTCAACGCCAGGCCGTAGCGGCCCCGCTGGGGCGTCAACTGGTGCTTGCCGGCGCCGGTTCCGGCAAAACCCGCGTGCTGGTGCACCGCATCGCCTGGCTGATCCAGGTGGAGCAGGCTTCACCGCATTCGATCCTGTCGGTGACTTTCACCAACAAGGCCGCCGCCGAGATGCGCCAACGCATCGAGCAATTGCTGGGGATCAACCCGGCAGGCATGTGGGTCGGCACCTTCCACGGCCTGGCGCACCGCCTGCTGCGGGCCCATTGGCAGGAAGCCGGTCTGTCCGAGAACTTCCAGATCCTCGACGGCGATGATCAGCAGCGACTGGTCAAGCGGGTGATCCGCGACCTCGGCCTCGACGAGCAGCGCTGGCCGGCACGCCAGGCCCAGTGGTTCATCAACGGACAGAAGGACGAGGGCATCCGCCCGCAACACATCCAGGCCGGCGGCGATCTGTTCCTCGGCACCATGTTGAAAATCTACGAAGCCTACGAGGCCGCCTGTGCGCGCACCGGGGTGATCGACTTCTCTGAGCTGCTGCTGCGTGCCCTCGACCTCTGGCGCGACCGCCCGAGCCTGCTGGAGCACTACCAGCGGCGCTTCCGCCATGTACTGGTGGACGAGTTCCAGGACACCAACGCCGTGCAGTACGCCTGGCTGCGCCTGCTCGCCAAGGGCGGCCAGAGCCTGATGGTGGTAGGCGACGACGACCAGTCCATCTACGGCTGGCGTGGCGCGCGGATCGAGAACATCCAGCAGTTCTCCAGCGACTTCCCCGACACCGAGGTAATCCGCCTGGAGCAGAACTACCGCTCCACCGCGGGCATTCTCAAGGCCGCCAACGCCCTGATCGCCAACAATCAAGGGCGCCTGGGCAAGGAGCTCTGGACCGAGGGCGAAGAAGGCGAACCCATTGGCCTGTACGCCGCCTTCAACGAGCACGACGAAGCCCGCTACGTCGTGGAAAGCATCGAGAGCGCGCTGAAGGACGGCATGGCCCGCAGCGAAATCGCCATCCTCTACCGTTCCAACGCCCAGTCGCGGGTGCTGGAAGAGGCCCTGCTGCGGGAGAAGATTCCCTACCGCATCTACGGCGGCCAGCGCTTCTTCGAGCGCGCCGAAATCAAGAACGCCATGGCCTACCTGCGCCTTCTCGACGGCCGCGGCAACGATGCCGCGCTGGAGCGGGTGATCAACGTGCCGCCACGCGGCATCGGCGAGAAAACCGTGGAGAACATCCGCGAGTTCGCCCGCGTCAATGAAGTCGCGATGTGGGAAGCGATCCGCCTGATGCTCGCCAACAAGGCCCTGGCCGGCCGTGCCTCCAGCGCCCTGGCGGCCTTCATGGAGCTGATCGAGAACCTTGCCGCCAAGGCCCTCGACATGCCCCTGCACCTGATGACCCAGACCGTCATCGAGCAGAGCGGCCTGGTGGGCTACCACAAGGATGAGAAGGGCGAAAAAGGCCAGGCCCGGGTGGAAAACCTGGAAGAACTGGTCAGCGCCGCCCGCGCCTTCGAGAACGAAGAGCCCGAGGACGACCTCACGCCGCTGCAGGCCTTCCTCAGCCATGCCTCGCTGGAGGCCGGGGAAACCCAGGCCGACGCCTTCGAGGACAGCGTGCAGTTGATGACCCTGCACAGCGCCAAGGGCCTGGAGTTCCCGCTGGTGTTCCTGGTGGGCATGGAAGAAGGCCTCTTCCCGCACAAGATGAGCATGGAAGACCCGACCCGCCTGGAGGAAGAACGCCGCCTGGCCTATGTCGGCGTCACCCGTGCCATGCAGCGGCTGGTGCTGACCTACGCCGAAACCCGCCGGCTGTACGGCAGCGAGACCTATAACAAGGTCTCGCGCTTCGTTCGCGAGGTGCCGCCACAGCTGATCCGTGAAGTGCGGCTGAACAACAGCATCAGCCGCCCCATGGGTGCCGGCAGTCGCCACGGTTCCATCTTCGATGGCGCCGCCGTGCCGGAAACCCCCTTCTCACTGGGTCAGCGCGTCCAGCATGCGCTGTTCGGTGAAGGCACCATCCTCAACTTCGAAGGCGCCGGTGCCCAGGCACGGGTGCAGGTGAAGTTCGAGAGTGAGGGCAGCAAGTGGTTGATGCTGACCTACGCCAAACTGCAGCCGCTCTGACGCGAAGGTAGACACGCCCGGTAAGGGGCAGCATCGCTGCCCTGTGCGATCTCGAGGGCGAACCTACGCTCCGCTTGGCGATTGAAGTCGCCCCTACAACTGTTCCGCCCGTCCGATGCCCCTGCCGCCTCCTTTCGCTTGGCCATACTGAGTGGCGGAGGTACGTCCATGCCCCGCTCTCCCAGCGCCCAGCACATACTCGATTGCGCCCTGAACCTGGCCGACACCTGCGGTTGGGAGCGGCTTCACCTGTTCGAGGTGGCCAACGAGCTCGGCGTTGGCCTCGACGCCATCGCCAAACACTACAAACAGAAGGACGACCTGGTGGAGGCCTGGTTCGACCGCGCCGACCAAGCCTTGCTGGAACGCGGCAAGGGCAGCGACCTGCAGGCCCTGAACGCGGAAAAGCGCCTGGAAGAACTTCTTATCGCCTGGCTTGGCGCCCTGGCGTCGCACCGCTCGGTGACCGGGCAGATGCTGCTCTACAAGCTGGAGCCCGGTCATTTCCATTTGCAGGTGCTGGGCCTTTTGCGGGTCAGTCGCACGGTGCAGTGGTGGCGCGAAGCAGCACAGCGGGAAACCCTGCATCTGTGTCGCATCGCCGAAGAAAGCCTGTTGACTGGCGCCTACCTGCGCACCTTCATCCACTGGCTGCGTCACCCCATGGAAGACGAGGCCGACTTGCGCGCCCTGTTGCGCCAACAGTTGCGCTGCGGCCCCCTGGTGTTCCTACTGCGCAGATGAACGGTAAGCCCGGAAAAGGCCGACAGAGCTGTCCGACAAAATCCCGAAACACTCTGCCCCTAGCTATCGCGCGACTGACTGTGCAGCATGGCGCGCGTAGATTCATAACCAAGAGAAGCCTCTGATGCGCCGATTTCTCAGTATTGCCCTGGCCCTTTGCGTCAGCCTGACGCTCAGCCTGGATGTCAACGCCGCCAAGCGTATGGGTGGCGGCAAGTCCTTCGGCTCCGCGCCGACCCACCAGACCCGCCAGGCAGCTCCCGCCCAGCAAACCCCGAACGCTGCTGCCCCTGCTGCAGCCGGCAAACCCGCCGCCGCCGCGAGCGGTGCTTCCCGCTGGCTCGGCCCGCTGGCCGGCATCGCCGCCGGTGGCCTGCTCGCCTCCATGTTCATGGGCGACGGCTTCGATGGCATGCAGATCTTCGACTTCCTGATCATCGGCCTGATCGCCTTCCTGATCTTCCGCTTCCTGGCCGCGCGCAAACGTGCCCAGCAGCAGGGTCAGCCCGCCATGGCCGGCCATGCGCCGTTCCAGCGTGAAATGCCGCAGATGCCGCAGCAACAGCCCGCGTCGATCTTCGGCAGCGCCGCCCCGGTCGCCCAGCCCGCCTTCAATGCCCCGAGCTGGTTCAATGAGCAGCGCTTCGTCGAAGCCGGTCGCGAACACTTCATGGCCCTGCAGCAGCACTGGGACGCGGCCGAGATGGACAAGATCGCCGAGTTCGTCACCCCGCAGATGCTGAGCTTCCTCAAGGAAGAACGCGCCAGCCTGGGCGACGCCTACCAGTCCACCTACGTCGACAACCTGCAAGTTCAACTGGATGGCATTGACGAACTGGCCGACAAGACTGTCGCTACCCTGACCTTCAACGGCGTCTCCAAGTCTTCCCGCTTCGACCAGGGTGAAGTCTTCAGCGAAAGCTGGCGCATGGAGCGCGTCAACGGCGACAACCAGCCTTGGCTGGTGGCAGGCATCCGCCAGAACTGATCGCTTCTGCAATGAAAAACCCGGGCTTGTCCCGGGTTTTTCTTTTCACTGATGGCGACCGCCCCCCCTGCGCCAGCGCCGACGCGCAAGGGAGCGGCGGAACCAGAAGGGCGGCGGAATAGGCGGTCGAACGCCCTTGAGTTTCTTCATGATTCAGCGAGCCCGATCTTTTCCGAAGCGCAGCCGATCATCGCCCTAATGGCAGAGCTCGCAGACTTCGGCATGAGGCACCAGCTTCAGGTACTCATCCATGCGCATGTGCACCAGGTTCTGGTGATCGCCGGCTTCCAGGTAGATGTCCCGTTGCCGGGTCAGTTGCGGGTCCACCAGCATGTTCATGCCATACGGCTCGCCCAGGGCCGGCACGGCGCCCAGTTCGCAGTCCTTGAACAGGCGGGATAGATCGGCTTCGTGGGTGAGTTGCCAGATCTTGGCATCCTTGCGCACCTTGCCCATGTCCAGATGGCGGCTGGCAGGCACCACTGCCATGAGGAAATGGCCTTGGCGGTCGTCGAGGATTACTGTCTTGGCCAGGCGCTCGGCGGGGATATTGGCGACGCGTGCCGACTCCAGGCTGGTGGCCGAGTGCGGGTGTGGCACCAGATCGAATTCGGCATGGGCACGCTCCAGGCTGCGCTGCAGGGTTGCGGCCATTCGCATGTTGCACCTCCTGTGGATAACCAGGGATCGGAAGCTGCCTCGGGCAGCCGGATCAGTGCACAAAGTTTAGCCAGCGTGTCCGGCCGGGCTGAAGCAGTTGGTGCTGAACAGGGCCGCCATTAGCAGCCCCGGGCCTAAGCGCGGCGCATGCCGATATGAGGAATGCCGTCGTCGAGGTACAGCTCGGTCACCGGCAAGAAGCCATAGCGGCCGTAGTAGCCCTGCAGGTGCGCCTGGGCGGAGAGATACACCGGCATGCCCGGCCAGCGTTTGCCGGCTTCGTCCAGGGCCCGTTCCATCAACCCGTGGCCCAAGCCGCGGCCGCGCGCCTCGGCGGCACTGACCACCCGTCCGATCACGACATCGCCGCCCTGGGTGGTCGGGTCCAGCAGGCGCAGGTAGGCCAGGAGCGTGCCCTGTTCCCAGGCCATCACATGGCAGGTGCCGGCTTCCAGGTCCTGGCCGTCGACATCCAGGTAGGGGCAGCTCTGCTCCACCACGAACACCTGGCAGCGCAGGGCTAGAAAACAGTAGAGCTCGCGGGTATCGAGTTCGCTGTGGTGCTTGCAGGTCCAGGTGATCGCCATGATGGGGGCCTCGACAAACGGATTGGCAACAGAATGTCCGCCACGTTACGACAAGGCTTTTTTCTTCCCAAGCCCGGCTACTGTATAAAGCGCATCCCAATGCATGAGGGCCTGTCGCCATGGAAGAAGTCATCGAACAACTGCGCGAACTCAACGAGCCTGTGCCGGTTCCCCTGGAGCTGCCGGACGAAGAGCAGTTGGTGGAGATCGAGGAGCAGCTGTTGATCAACCTGCCCTTCGAACTGCGCGAGTTCCTGCTCAAGGTCAGCGACGTGATCTACGGCCGCCTGGAGCCGGTGACCGTCACCGATCCGCAATCCCACACCTATCTGCCGGAAGTCGCCGCCGTCGCCTGGGACCTGGGCGTACCCCGCGACCTGGTGCCGCTCTGCCAGGACGGCCGTGACTACTACGTGGTCGATGGCGAAGGCGAAGTGGTGCTGTGGGACGGCGACGAAGGCGAGCTCACCGACGAGAGCTGGGACTCGGTCTGGCATTGGGCCCGGGACGTCTGGCTGACCAGCTGACCGAAGACGCTCATGCCCCGCGGGAGCGAGCCAGCTTCGCTCCCGCGAGGGACGTCATCAGCCGCTGCGGGCCTGGGCGAAGTCCAGTTCCAGCAGGTTGAGGAGGAATTGGCCGAAGTAGGAAAGATCCTGCTCGATAGCAACGCGCGCGGCCTTGCCGTCGCCCGCCTGCAACGCCTTGTAGGCGTCCTCGTGAAAGTCGTTGAGACGCAACGACAGGTCTGCCTCGGTGAACAGGCGATTGAAGAAGGGGCCGACCTGCAGCCAGAGCGTTTCGATGGTCCGCAGCAGGATGGGGTTGCCACAGGCGCCGTAGAGCACCCGATGGAACCGGCTGTTGTCGGTCAGGTAGCCCTGTACGTCGCGTTGTTCGATGGCGATATCCATGCGCTCCATGCACCCCCGCAGGACATCCAGCTCATCGCGGGAGAGCTGGCCCGCGGCCGCTTCTACGGCCATGCCCTCCAGCGCCATGCGCACCTGGAATATATGCTTGAAGCGTTCACGGGTCATCGGCGGCACGCGCACCGAGCGCTGTGGCTCGCCCTCCAGGGCACCTTCAGCCACCAGGCGCTGCAAGGCGGCGCGCACCGGCATCGGGCTGGTGCCCCAGGCAGCCGCGAGATCGCGGATCTTCAGGCGCTCGCCGGGTTTGAACTGGCCTGCCAGCAGGCCCTCGCGTAGTCGTTGGTAAAGCTGTTCCTGCAGGTTCTCGGCCATGGGCATATCACCGTGCAGGGGCCGGCGGCGCCGGCAGTTGGTTCAGGGTCAGGCTGCAGTTACGCATGGTTTTGGTCGCCTTCTGTTGTGGGTAGTGGCCTGGACCACGGGGCGAATCCGGACCAGAGGAGGCTTTCCCTCCGGCCTTTCGCTCTACCCTGTGATCACAAATCAGGTTTCACGTTAAATTTCAGCGCCTTTTTTCGCAAGTCTTGACAGAATTGTGATCACAAAACACGATGTGCGGAAATTCGAACGAGGTGTTCAATATGACTGCCAGTGGAATCAGCCAAGCCGCCGTGGAAACCTTCGCCGCCCGCGAGCGCGCCCGCTTCCTCGAGCGCAACCCGAAATCCGTCGCACTCGCTGAACGCGCGCACAAGTCCCTCTACGCCGGCGTGCCGATGCACTGGATGGCCGACTGGTCCACGCCCTGCTCGCTGTTCGTCGAGCGCGCCAAGGGGGCCCGCTTCTACGACGTCGATGGCCACGAGTACATCGACTTCTGCCTGGGCGACACCGGCACAATGTTCGGTCACTCGCCGGACCCGATCGCCCGCGCCATCGCCGAGCAGGCCGACAACGGCCTGACCACCATGCTGCCAGGCGAGGATGCCGTGGTTTGCGGCGAGCTGCTGGCCCAGCGCTTCGGCCTGCCCTACTGGCAGGTGACCGCCACCGCCACCGACTCCAACCGCTATGTGCTGCGCTGGGCCCGCGCCATCACCGGGCGCAAGACCCTGCTGGTGTTCGACGGCTGTTACCACGGCACCGTGGACGACGTGATGGTGCGCTGCCGCGATGGCGAGACCGTGCACCGCTCCGGGCTGGTCGGCCAGGCCTACGACCTGACCCAGTACAGCCGCGCCGTTCCCTTCAACGATGTCGAGGCGCTGGAGGCCGCGCTGGCCCAGGGCGACGTCTGTGCCCTGCTCTGCGAGCCGGCGATGACCAACATCGGCATGGTCCTGCCCGATCCGGGCTTCATGCAAAAGTGCCGCGAGCTGACCCGCAAATACGGCACACTGCTGATCATCGACGAAACCCACACCATCTCCACCAACATCGGCGGCTGCACCCGGCTGTGGAACCTCGACCCGGACTTCTTCGTGGTCGGCAAACCCATCGCTGGCGGCGTGCCTTGCGGCATCTTCGGCTGCAGCGCGGAGATGGCCGACAGGATGCTCGCCTCGCGCAAGCAGGCCCAGCAGGACAGCCATGGCCACGGCCACAGCGGCATGGGCACCACGCTCTCGGCCAACGCCCTGGCCATGCACTGCATGCGCGCCAACCTCGAACAGGTGATGACCCAGGCGGCCTACGACCACATGCTGCCACTGGCCAAGCGCCTGGCCGATGGCTTCCGCAACCTGATTGCGAAGCACGCCCTGAAGTGGTCGGTGACCGAACTGGGCGCACGCAGCGAATTCCAGTTCTGCCCGGTGTCGCCGCGCACCGGCGCCGAGGCCGAGGCCGCGTTCCACGATGAGCTGCAGATGGCCCTGCACCTCTACCTGATCAACCGCGGCATCCTGATCACGCCGTTCCACAACATGACCCTGTGCTGCCCGGCCACCACCGCCGCTGACGTGGACAAGTTGATTGTCACCCTGGACGAGGCCATCACCGAACTGCTGGCGATCCCTGGCGCCCGCGAATGATCCGTAGGGTGGATGACGCTCTTTTCATCCACCAACACCCAACCCCGGTGGATGGATAAAGCGCCCTCCACCCTATGCGAGAACGACCATGCAATTCGCCGATCCCCAGGAAGCCCGCGACTTCCTCGAACGCCACCCCGAAGTGCGCAGCATCGAACTGATGTTGATCGACGCCAACGGCATCCCGCGCGGCAAGCTGCTGCACCGTGACGAGCTGCTGGCGATCTTCGAGAACGGCCGTCCGCTGCCCAGCTCCATCCTCTCGCTGACCATCCAGGGCGAGGACGTCGAAGCCAGCGGCCTGGTCTGGGAAGTCGCCGACGCCGACTGTTGGACCTACCCGGTGCCCGGCTCGCTGACCCTGCAACCCTGGCGCACTACACCCACCGGCCAGGTGCAGGTAAGCATGCACCCGACCCAGGGCCTGCCGGCCACCCCCGGTGATCCGCGTCATGTGCTGGCAGGCACCATCGAGCGCCTCAAGGCTGACGGCTACCACCCGGTGATGGCAGTCGAGCTGGAGTTCTACCTGCTGGACAAGCGCCGCGATGCCAACGGGCGTCCACAGCCGGCACTGCAGATGAATGGCGTGCGCCCGCAGGCGCCACAGGTCTATGGCGTCTACGAGCTGGAACAGCTGCAGCCCTTCCTCGACGACCTCTACGCGGCCTGCGAAGCCCAAGGCCTGCCGGTACGCACCGCCATTTCCGAGTACGCCCCCGGCCAGTTGGAGCTGACCCTCGAACACCGCTTCGACGCCCTTCGTGCGGTGGACGAAGGCGTCCGCTACAAGCGCCTGGTCAAAGGCGTGGCCAACAAGCACGGGCTGATCGCCTGCTTCATGGCCAAACCCTTCGGCGATCTGGCCGGCAGTGGCCTGCACATGCACGTGAGTCTGGCCGATGAGCAGGGCAACAACCTGATGGCCAGCGAGGACCCGCACGGTACCCCACTGCTGCGCCACGCCATCGGCGGCATGATGGCCACGCTCAACGACGCGCTGGCGATCTTCTGCCCCAACGCCAACTCCTACCGTCGTTTCCAGGCCAACAGCTACGCGCCGCTGGCGAAAAGCTGGGGCGTGAACAACCGTACCGTGTCCTTCCGCGTGCCCGGCGGCCCGGCCAATAGCCGCCACGTCGAGCACCGCATCTGCGGCGCCGACGCCAACCCCTACCTGGCTGCCGCCGCGATTCTCGCCGGCATCCACAAGGGCATTCGCGAGCAGATCGATCCGGGCGAGCCCATCGTCGGCAATGGTTACGAGCAAGCCAGGGAAACCCTGCCCACCGATTGGCTGACCGCCCTGCGCAATCTGGAGCAGTCGACCTGGGCCAGGGACGCCCTGGGCGAGGACTTCATGAAGATCTTCCTCGCCATCAAATGGGAGGAGTTCCGCCAGTTCGTCAGCGAAGTGGGCGAGCAGGACTGGCGCTGGTACCTGACCCACGCCTGACACCGCACTCGCGGTCCAGTGAAGTGCCCGGCCGGCCTGGCCGGGCGCTGAAGTTTGCCCGCCCGCCTGCTAGGCTCATCGGCATCCTCATTTCGTTCCGGGCCCGCCCAATGAAAGCTGCGATCCTCGCGCTGCTGTTGATGGTTCTCGGCGTCTGCCAAGCGGAGCCATTGCGCGTCGGCCTGGAAAGCCAGGACTACCTGCCTTACTACCGTGCACTCCCCGGCAAGCCGGCCGAAGGCTATGCCATCGCGCTTCTGCAGCGCTTCGCCATCGACCAGGGCCTGGCCCTTGAGCTGGAAGCCCTGCCAATCAACCGTCTGCACCGCAATCTGCAAACCACCGACCGGCTGATGCTGGTGTTTCCCGACAACCCCGCCTGGTCCCGCCAGCTCAAGGGCAATGCACGCCTGCATTACAGCCAACCGATCATCCGCATCGTCGACGGCAGCCTGGTGCTGCGCGAACATTTGGGACGGGGCATAGACGCCGTACGACGCCTGGGCACCGTACGCGGCTTCACCCCCGAGGCCTGGCAGGACCGCCTGCGCGACGGCCAGGTGCAATTGGTGGAGGCCAGCGATATCGGCGCGCTGGTACGCATGCTGCTGCGCCTGCGCATCGACGCCATCTATGCCAACCCGGAAGTGCTGCACCACTACCTGGACGCGAATACCAATCTGGGTGGCGATCGCCTGCTGCTGGACCCGGAACTGCCATTTGCGAAAACCGCGTTCCACGCCAGCAGCCTGAAGCATCCGGAGTTACTGGAAGCCTTCGACCGCTTCCTGATCGAGCAAAGCGAGGAACTGGCCCAGTTACGCAGGCAGCATGGCCTGGCCTGCGGTCCCAGCGACCTGGCGGAGGAATACCCGGCCTGCCAGCAACCCGATGCCGCGCCCTGACCGCGCGGTTATCCACAGCCAGCCCGGCGTAGCGTGATTATCCCCTGTGGCGCCCAGGCGCCAGCCTGCGTCTATCTCAGACCGCCCCCACTACCGACGAGGCCAACATGGAACCCGGAACCGCACATCTTTCGATGACCGTCTTAATGACCCCGGACATGGCCAACTTCTCCGGCAACGTCCACGGCGGCACCCTGCTCAAATATCTCGATGAAGTCGCTTACGCCTGCGCCAGCCGCTATGCCGGGCGCTACGTGGTCACCTTGTCGGTGGATCAGGTGATCTTCCGCGAACCCATCCATGTCGGCGAGCTTGTGACATTCCTCGCCTCGGTGAACTACACCGGCAACACCTCCATGGAGGTGGGTATCAAGGTGGTCACCGAGAACATCCGCGAACGTTCGGTCCGCCATACCAACAGCTGCTTCTTCACCATGGTCGCCCTGGACGACGAACGCCGCCCGGCACAAGTACCGCCCTTGCAGCCAGAAACCACCGACGAGAAGCGCCGATTCGCACAAGCCCAGCAGCGCCGCCAGATTCGCCAGGAGCTGGAACAGCGCTATCAGGAAATGCGCGAGGGCAACTGAGCCTTCGCGTTTCCACACTGCTCCCCAGAATCAGTGGAAGGGCCTGTGGATAAGATGTAGACCAAGCTCCAGACCCCGCACCACGTGTGCCTTGCCGCTATCCGGCTATTTTCTGAGCATTTTCAATCACTTGCCCTGTGCGTTTCACACAGATGCTGTGTAGCAGACTGTGGATAAGCTGTTCGGACACTTCGCTATTCCCCGCCAGCCGGGCCTTTTCAAGACTTGATCAACTTCTGACCAGGTTTCGCGCCACCGTGAAGCACGCGCTGGTTCTGCCTTCTTCCTTTGGTGGAGATACCCATTGCAGAGCCTTTCCCCCCAGTTCCGGTGGATATTTCTGTGGATAAGATGTCAATGGATGTACAGCGTCCAATCCTGGCGCAGCTTTCCACTGCCTGGATATTTTTCGAGCCAAATCATAGGGATAACTCGACCATTGCGCACAATATCTGTGTAGCCCTCTGTGGATAGCTTGTGCGGACAATTCTGCAGGTCACAGCCGACGCGGCCTCCATCGATCTGATCACGTTCTATCCAGCTTGAAGCTGGCAAGGATCCACTGTGCATAAGGTGTTGCGCCGCCTTTACTTTGGGAGTGAGTTCATCCGCGAAACATGGCCCAGGCGCCTGGCTTGGTGGGCAACTTTCCATAAAGGTGTCCAATACCAGAGATCTGCTCACAGGGAACAGGCGCTTTTACCCAAAACCCGTGGACTCATCTGTGGATAAACTGTAGTTCGACTTCCAGGGAGCAGGCCCGTCGCAGCTTTTCAGCTTTTGTACATTTTTCGTTCTATTTCAATCACTTGTGCTATGCATTGCGCACATTATCTGTGCAGGCATCTGTGGATAAGCTGTTCAGGCATCGCTGCAGGCCAGTGTTGGTGCCCCCCTCAGCCGTCTGATCATTCTCTGACCAGTCCTGCCTTCACGGCGACGCCGTCGCTTGGAGCTTCTAGGTGCTGGCAAGTAATCCACAACCTCGTGAATGATTTTCCACGCTTGTACCCAAATTGCGTGGATGGTCCTGTGCACAAGATGTCCATGGATGGCTGGAAGCCAGATACGGCGCCGGTTTCCGCCAATTGAGCATTTTTCACACAATTTCAATGACTTACACAGACGGCTGCTCACATTATCTGTGCAGCCGTCTGTGGATAAGCTGTGCGGGCACGGCTGTATCCCTCGACTGGCGTGGCCTGCATGGATCTGATCAATAAACGATCAGACTCCGTGAAACGGACTTATCCCCCGCAGCAGCCGCAGACCGACATGCTGCCGGGTTCAGTGGTCTTCCAATTGCCGTTCCAGCCGCCCTTGCTGTTGCACACCTGCGGGCAAGTCTGCGCAGCCTGGCTGTTGTTCCAGATGGGCCCGGCCTGCACGTCCTGCGGGGTGGCACATTGGCCCTGCATCACGTCGTCGAAGATGTGGCTCAAGCTGGCCCAGGGAATGGTGTTGCTGTTTCCACTGCCGTTGAAGTTGTGACAACCGAAGCAGTTGGAAATGAAGGGTTGCGTCGGGTCCACGTTCTGGAAGGTTGTTTCCATCACCGAATTGGCCAGGCGCATGGAGCCGCGCTGGTTGGAGAATGTGGAGGATGGTTGGGTAACGTCGTTTTCCCAGAGGGCACCGACATTCATGTAGTTCTGCCAGACGCTCATGGGATTGTCGCTGCCCAATGCCGAGAGAAAGCCCTGGATCTGCGTGTTCAGGCTGTCGATATCGGTGATGTTGGTGGCGGCTTCGTGGTCGGCGGTGTTGGTCCCGTCGTGGTAGACCCGGCAGATTTCCGAGGGTGTTCCGGTAAGGCTGGTGCTGGGCGCGGCCTGGTTCATGTTGCAGGTCGAGGGTGGGTTATCCACAGCACAGGTCGGGCTGGCAAAAGACCATCCGCCAGCCGGAGCAGTCCCCGGATTGCTGCATTCGGGCACGTTGCTGCGGTGCTCGAAAGTGGCCCAGATGAATTCCGGGTGCAGCGCAGTGGCGATGGCCATGTGGAACCCCACCAGCCCCAGCAGCTCGTTGCCGGGCACCCCATCCACGTTTGCCTCTATCCAGAAGTAATTCGGTTTGTCGGCATCGGTGATGATCCGCCAGGCACTTTTCAACTCGGTGGTACCGGCCGGGAAGTTCGGCGCGCTCTGGATCTGCGCCACATTGCAGAGGCTCTGGCTGAAGCGGATCTCATAGAAGACCACATTGCCATTCTGGTCGAAGATGGTGTCGCCGCCACCCGCCTGGCCGGTGCGGTCCGGAATCTGGAAGGGCGTGCCGGCAGCGATGGGCTTATCGCGACGCACGAACATCACTTCGGCCTGCTTGGCCGGATCACAGGAATTGGTGCCGGTCGCCTGGAGGATCGGGTAATTGGCGTTGACCTGGAAGTTGCGCAGGCTCGGATCGCTCTGGGACGGGCTCACCAGTTGGAAGAACCATTGCCAGGCGAACTGGTAGAAGTCGCAGAAATCGGCATTGCTGCCTTCAGGAATCTCGCTGGGTGGGGCGGGGTTGGTGATCCAATCCTGGCTGGCGCTGCATGCGGGACTGGCCGCCTGCGCCGAACTGGCGACCAGCAGCGGGCCTGCACAGAGCAACATCAATGACAGGAACCAGGCAACACGGAATGTCCTTGCTGTGTTCATCTTCCATCTCCTTGTTCGGCTCATCAGGGCGCGGACCAGCCGGGCGCTGCGTTATGCGCAACGCCCCAGGACCGATGCAGTGCATCGCCAGGAAACAGCGGAGGCAGATGATTAAGCGAGGCCGCGTAATGCGCGGGGGCTGGCGTCCTGCCGGCGGGTGCTCCGTGCGATGGATTCAGGCTAGAAGAGGCGCCGCCACCCGGCAAACCAGGCCGCCAAGCGGTGGCTGTGGATAACTGGGCGCGTGGAGGTGCGGGGCCACAAGGCCCCGCGTGGGAGACATCAGTGCTGGTGCTCGCTGGAACCCGACGGCGCTTCCTTCTGCACGTGGATTTCCACTTCCAGGTCGCCCGCCTTCTGGAAGTGCAGGGTCATGGGGAACTTGTCACCAGCGTTCAACGGCTGCTTCAGGCCGAACATCATGAGGTGGTAGCCACCCTGCTCCAGGCGCACTTCGCCACCAGCGGGAATGTCCAGGCCGCCGGGAACCTGCTGCATCTTCATCAGGCCGTCCTTGTGCAGGTGCTCGTGGACCTCGGTCTTGCCGGCGCGGGCGGTGTCGGCACCAAGCAGCTTGTCGGCCTCAGCGCCCTTGTTGTGGATAACCAGGTAGGCGGCGCCATTGGGAGATACCGCGGGCACGGCCAGGGCCCAGGGATGTTCGATGTGCAGTGAGCCCAGGTTGTATTCATGGGCGGTCAGGGTGCCAGAAAAGCCCAGCAGGGCCCCCAGGGCCAGCAAGGTCTTGCGCATGTTGGAACTCCATTCATTCGATTGACTGGCGACCACCCCCGGCGGACACCGATTACTTTCCCTTGCAGACGCGACGACCTCGCCGCGCCTGCATCACCGGTCTAGCCGGCCACCACCTTGCTGCCGCCGATGCGCGACAGCACTAGCCAGTCCAGTGCCCAGACCGCCAGCAGAGACAAGCCCACCAACGGGAAAGCGATACCGAGGCCGATCATGATCACCACCGCGGTTTTCCACAACGGCACGTCATGGCGCAACGGCGGCACGCCGAGGCTGCCCTGCGGACGGCGCTTCCACCACATCACCAGGCCGCTCACCGAACTGAGCAGAATCAGCAGGCAGACACCGAACATCAGCAGCTGGTTGACCAGGCCAAAAAACTTGCCTTCATGAAGCACCACGCCCATTTCGACACTTTTCGCCACCAGGCCGTAGTCCTGCCAGCGGATATCCGCCAGCACCTTGCCGCTGTACTGGTCCAAGTGCAGGGTGGCGTCGTTGCGCGGGTCGTCGGCAAACACGGCGATGCTGTAAACCCCGCTGGCGTCAGCCGGCAGGGTGATGCTGTAGCCCGGCACCACACCACGCGCGCGGGCAGTGTCCACCACCTGCTGCAGGCGCACCTGGCCAGCCTGCTCGGCCATGCCGGCGGTGCCGTGGCCCTTGTGCGCGGCATGGGGATCGGAAACCGGCAGCGGGGTACTTTCCACCGCCCAGGCCACGGTCTGGTCGGTCGCACTGTTCAGGCTACGGGCCTGCTGGTCGGACGTGGGCACTTCGTTCCACATTGCAGCCGGAAAGCGGTTCCAGACATCAGCGAATTTTTCTCCCCAGAAACCGGTCCAGGTCATTCCAGTGAGCAGCATGAACAGCAGCAGCAGGGCCCCCCAGAATCCGGTCACCGCATGCAGGTCGCGCCAGAACAGCCGTCCGCGATTAGCCAGACGCGGCCAGAACACGCCGCGCATGCCCTGGCCACGTGGCCACCAGAGGTAGAGCCCGGAAACCACCAGGACGATGGCCCAGCCGGCAGCCAGCTCGATCAGCCGGTCGCCAGCGGTGCCGATCAGCAGGGTGCCATGGAGCGAGCGGGCGATAGCCTGCAGGTTGTTCTGCGCGTCCTGGGCACCCAACACCCGGCCGCTGTAGGGGTCGAGGAACAGGTTGGTCTTGCGCTCGTCGAGGCTGACTACGAACTGCGCACTGTGTTCAGCATCAACCGGTGGCTGGTATTGGCTGACGGCCGCCTGTGGATAAGCCTGACGCACCTTGTCCAGCTGCTGGTCAGCACTGAGCGCCTGCCCGGCAGGCTGGACCCGCATCAGGTCGCTGTAAAGCAGGTTGTCCAGCTGGGGTTTGAACAGGTAAATGCTGCCGGTGACCGCCAGCATGATCATGAAGGGGATGACGAACAGCCCGGCATAGAAATGCCAGCGCCACGCCAGGTTGTAGAAGGAGACCGTGCTCTTCGACATTGTCGTGCTCCCGGATGAGCCAATGGTCCGCGCGCACAGCGGGCTTGCCGGAGCCTGTGCGAGAAATGCGGTAACGGGGTTGCTTGGATCAGGCGAGTGCAGCGGGGGGAGCGCGGGTCAGGGCGCCGGGAAAGATTGCCCGGGAGCCATGACCCGCCTGGGTCGCCGAGGTCGGAGCCGGGATGGCGAGGTCGGTCAGGACCAGCCCGTGCAGCGCGTTGGGGCTGAGGGCCGGTGAGTTGAACAGCAGAGTGCAGTAGCCGCACTTGGCCCAGGACATCTCGTGGCTGGGCATGGACGGCTCATGGCTGGGCGCGCGGTGGTCAGTGGCGCAGGCCAGTTCATCCATCCAGGCCGGCGCTCCGCCCGGCCCCATGTCCCGCGCCTGGGACACCAGCGGACCGACGAACAGCAGCAGCATGGCCAGAAGGCCAAGCCAGGCGCCGCGCTGTCGTGCTCTGCCGTGAGTCACTGGGAAGGTTCCATGCCGGTGTGTCGGGGGGCACCTATGCTAGCCAAGCCCCTGCCTGGGTAGAAGCCTAGTCGCTGGGATAGAAGGCCGCAGGCCGAATGCGCCGCGTTTCCAACCGTTTGGCCGCAAGACAGCCGCACCTGGCGATGCCAGAATCCACGCGTCGGATACCAGGCCCGGGAGGGCCTCGATGGAAAGCCTCTATTTTTCCCCCATGCTGCTCGGGCTCAATCTGATGCTCGCCAGCGCCGTCGCCTGCACCGCACTCTGGTATTTCTCGCGGCCCTACAGGGGACCTGGATTCTGGATGGCCGGCGCCTGGACCCTGATCCTCGGCATCCTGCTGTTCATGGGCTTCATGGCCAGCGGCAGCCCACTCCTGAATGTGCTGGGCAACGCCACCCAACTCGCAGGCGAAGCCATCCTGCTGCTCGGCGTGTTCCGCTTCCTGGGCCTGCGCCCGCCTTACTGGACGGTACCGGCCAGTGCTGGCGCCATGGCCGTGGTGAACTGCTGGTACTGGATCAGCCCGATCAATACCGAGCTGATGGTCGCCCTCTATGCAGCCATCGGCGGTGCCCTGCCGCTGCAAGCGTGCTATGTGCTCCTGGCCGAACGGCGCGAGCCCGCGCTGCGCAGCGTACGGCTGTTTGTCGGCATCACCCTGCTGGGCTATGCACTGGTCACGCTGCTGCGTGCGGCCATCGGCGTGCATGACTGGCTGCAGCAGGTGGAGCATCCGGATGTCACCCGCTCGGTGAGCTACCTGCTGCCCTACAACTTCGGCATCCCGCTCTGGGTCATCGCCCTGGTGGGCCTGGCGCTGATGACCATGCGCCGCATCCTCCAAGACAGCCAGCGCCATGCCCGCGAGGCCGAGGCCAACGCGCATCGCTTCGAGCGCCTGATGGGTGTCGCCAACGCCGGCATGCTGGTGGTGGAGGACGGCCGCATCCTCGATGCCAACCCGATGCTCGAACAGCTTTTCGCCCAGCGCCGGGATGAACTGCTCGGCCAGCCCCTGTCCCAACTGGTCGGTGAGGCCGAGGGACCGCTGCTGGCCAACCTGCTACGGCAGGCCGATGGCCGCCCGCACGATATCGAGGCGCGCCGTGGCGACGGCGGCAGTTTCCCGGCTGAACTGGCCATAGCCTCTCTGGACGAGTCCCAGCAGCGCCTGGTGGAGATCCGCGACGTCAGCCATCGCAAGGCCCTGGAGCGCCAGCTGCTGCACCTTGCCACCACCGATCCACTCACCGGCGCCCTCAACCGCCGTGCCTTCGAAGAGCGTGCCGAACAGGAATTGCAGCGGGCACGGCGGCAAAGTTCGCCACTGTGCCTGGCGCTGCTCGACCTGGACCACTTCAAGCAGATCAACGACCGCCATGGGCACCAGGTAGGTGACGAAGTACTGCGTCAGTTCAGCCAGCTTTGCCAGCAGCAGGCGCGACGCACCGACCTCTTCGCCCGTTATGGCGGCGAGGAGTTCATCTTCCTGCTGCCGGACACCAGCGCCGATTCCGCCCACCACCTGCTGGAGCGCCTACGCATGGCGCTGCAAGGTCTGGAGATCGCCGCGCCGGCGGGTCCCATCCGGGTCAGCGTGAGCATCGGCCTGGCCAGCGTCGGCGCCAATGACGACTTGCACCACCTGCAGGGTGTGGCCGATGCGGCGCTCTACCGAGCCAAGCAACTGGGACGAAACCGCGTCGAAATGGCCAGCTGAAAATCCCCTTGGATGGTTTAAGCTTGGGCCTATCTTTCTGGAGTCATCATGCTGAGCCTGGCTGACGTTTTCCTGCTGATGTTGTTCGCCGCCGGTGCAGCCTGGCTGTGGCGCGGCCATGGTGTGCGCGAGCGTGCCCTGGCCCTGGCCAAACAGCACTGCGCCCGGCTCGATGTGGAACTGCTGGATGGCAATGTCGCCTTCCGCCGCCTGGCGATGGTGCGCGACGGTAAGGGCAATCGCCGTCTGGCGCGCGTCTATGACTTCGAGTTCACCGTCACCGGCGAGCAGCGCCTCACCGGCAGCATCCAGATGTTCGGCAACCACCTGGGCCGCATCGACGTCGAGGCCCACCCGTTCAAGGCCGAACCCCAGCTCGATGACAAGGTTATCCACATGAACGAGTGGCGGCGTAGCCATCCCAAGCCGGATGAGCAGCGCCGGGTGGATTGAACCGCACCTAGTTCATCCGATAGCGCCCAGCCCGACTCGTGGCGCTGCATTCTGTGGATAACATCCCACCAGTCGTACCGGCAGGCATGGCTCATAGCGCACGCCACAGGAACTCGGCCGTGCGCTCGGCGCTGGCCTGTGGATACTCCTGCATGAAGCAGTGTCCCCCCTCCACCACCTGCGCACTGACATGACCGTTTAGGGCGGTCAGGCGCGCCACCGACTTGGCCACGAAGGGGTAGCTTTGCTGGCCGTGAAGAATCAGGGTCGGCGTGACGATGCGGCCCAGGGACGGCCACAGGCGTTTCGGGAAGGAACTGAAGATTTCCGCCTCGCGGCTCGGCCGGCACTTCAGCTCGACGCCGTTATCCACAGACTTGATGGCGTGGTCGACGTAGCCCTGCAGGGCCTCCTCGGTCCAGCCCTTGAAGATGCCGCGTCCGTGCAGGCCGCTCCACGCGGCCTGGCGGTCAGCCCAGTGGTTGCGTCGCGCTCGCGCGCGACTGGCCATGGTGGTGCGGCGGTGAAGGCCGAGGACTTCGGAAAAGGCCATCACGCCGATCATCGCCGGGGTGAAGATCACCGGATCGAGCAATACCGCTCGGCTGAACAGCTCGGGATGTCGGGCCAGGATCAGGCTGCTCAGTACACCACCGAAACTGTGCCCCACCGCCACCCGTGGCACCTCGCCGAACTGCCCGCGACCGCACTCGAACGCTTCCACCGCCAGTTCCGCATTGCGGTTCCAGCCGAGGAAGCGGCCACCATGGTCGCTGTCACCGTGGCCCTGGATATCGCAGAGCCAGAGGTCGAAATCCTCTGCCAGTGCCTGCAGCAAGGGCGTGTAGGTGCGACCGCAGAAACCATTGCCATGAAGGAAGTGCAGGAGCGGCTTGCCGGAGGCCGGGCTGTGCCAGCCCCGCAGGGTGAAACCGGCCGAAGTCGAGTGGGACCAAGGGATCAATTGCATCGAACGTGCCTCGAAATGTCTGCGCGAAGTGTATCTGCTGACATTGGTCGAGAGCAGTGGCCATAGCCGGCCGTGATATCGTCGCCGCCTCTTACCTGCGGACGCCACGCCTTGATTTCCCGCTCCCAGCGCATCGCCCTGCTGACCCTGCTGCTGCTCGCCGGCTTGTTCCTGGCGATGCATCTGGCCGGCCGCCAGGCGGAGCGCCAGGCCCTGCGCGATGAAGGTGAACAGGCTCGCGAGCAGCTCACGCTCTACGCCGGCAGCCTGCGCACCCTGATCGACCGCTTCCGAGCCCTGCCCGCTGTGTTGGCGCTGGACCCAGAGCTGCGGGCCACGCTGTCCGGGCCTGTGGATAAACACGAGCAGCAGCTGCTCAACCTCAAGCTCGAACAGATGAACCGCGCCGCCGGTTCCACCACTCTGGAACTGCTGAACCGCGATGGCCTGGCCGTAGCCGCGAGCAACTGGCGCCTGCCCACCAGTTTCGTCGGCCACAACTATGGTTTCCGCCCTTACTTCGCGGAAGCCCGGCGCTTTGGCAGCGGCCGCTTCTACGCGGTGGGCGTGACCAGCGGGATTCCTGGCTACTTCCTCGCAAGCGCCGTGCGCAGCGTTGACGAGGCCTTCATCGGCGCCATCGTGGTGAAGCTGGAATTCCCCGAACTGGAACACGAATGGGGGCAGCGATCGGACATCATCCTGGTCAGCGACGCCCGAGGCGTGGTGTTCATCGCCAACCAGCCAGGATGGCGCTACCGGGAACTGCAGCCGATCTCCGCCGAGGGCCGCGCCGAGATGGCCACCACCCGCCAGTACGACAAGCAACCCCTGGCGCCACTTATCCACAATACGCGCATCGACTTCGGCGAAGGCAGTCGACTGGTCCGGGTCGAAGGGCCAAAAGGTCGCGCCGACTATCTCTGGGAAAGCTTGCCGCTGCCCAGTGAAGGCTGGACTCTGCACCTGTTGCGCACGCCGCAGGAGGCGGCCGGCAGCGCGCGTGCCGCCAGCCTTGCCGCCGGTGGCGCCTGGCTGGCGCTGTTCTTCCTCGGGCTGTTCCTGCACCAACGCTGGCGCCTGGCGCGCATCCGCCAGCGCAGCCGGGAGGAGCTCGAACAACTGGTGGAGCAACGTACCGCCGCCCTGCGCACCGCCCAGGACGGGCTGATCCAGGCCGCCAAGCTGGCGGCCCTGGGGCAGATGTCCACAGCCCTGGCCCATGAGATCAACCAGCCGCTCACTGCGCTGCAGATGCACCTGGCCAGCCTGCGCCTGATGCTGGACAGCGGCCAGCTGGAGCAAGCGCGCAACGCGCTATCGCGCCATGACGAGCTGTTGCAGCGCATGGCCGCGCTCACCGGCCACCTCAAGACTTATGCACGCAAGACTCCCGGCGGCCTGCGCGAGTGCCTGGAACTGGGCAGCGTTGTGGATAAGTCCCTGCAACTGCTAGCGCCCAATCTGCGCGATGCCAGGGTGCAGATCAGCCAGGAGCTGAGCATGCCGGCCTGGGTCTCGGGTGACGCCATCCGCCTGGAGCAGGTACTGGTCAATCTGCTGCGCAACGCCCTCGACGCCGTGGCCGGCAAGCCGGACCCGAGATTGTGGATAACACTGCGCCGCGAAGACACCCACTGGCTGCTCGAAGTCGCCGACAACGGCGGCGGCATCGCCGAAGCAGACCTGACACGGGTCTTCGACCCCTTCTTTACGACCAAACCGGCGGGTGCCGGCCTAGGAATTGGGCTGGCGGTGTCCTACGCCATTGTCCATGAACTGGGCGGAACCCTGAGCGCCGCCAACCAGGGCGAGGGCGCGCTGTTCAGCTTGCGCCTGCCTGTGGATAAAGCCAGAGAGGAATAGCCATGACAGCCCAGGTGATCTTCGTCGACGACGAAGCGGCCATCCGCGAAGCAGTGCAAGAATGGCTTGAGCTATCCGGCTTCGAAGTGCGGGTGGAATCCAGCGCTGAGAACTGCCTGAAACGCCTTGATCCCGATTTCCCCGGGGTAGTCGTCAGTGACCTGCGCATGCCCGGCATGGACGGCATGGCCCTGCTCCAGGCGGTGCAAGCGCTGGACCGCGAACTGCCCTTCCTGATGGTCACCGGCCATGGCGATGTGCCCCAGGCGGTCGAAGCCATGCGCCTCGGCGCCTATGACTTCATCGAGAAACCCTTTACCGCCGAGCGCCTGCTGGACAGCCTGCGCCGCGCCCTGGAAAAGCGCCGGCTGGTCCAGGAAAACCGTCGTCTGCGCGTGCAGGCGGAACTCAAGGACCAGCTCGACGGTCGCCTGCTTGGTGTGGCCCGCCCCATGGTGCAGCTGCGACGCCAGGTGCTCGACCTCGCCACGACACCCGTGAACATCCTGCTGCGCGGCGAGACCGGCTCCGGCAAGGAAATGGTCGCGCGCTGCCTGCACGACTTTGGCCCCCGTGCCGGTAAACCCTTCGTGGCACTGAACTGTGCGGCCATCCCGGAGAATCTCTTCGAGAGCGAGCTGTTCGGTCACGAAAGCGGCGCCTTCACCGGCGCCCAAGGCAAGCGCATCGGCAAGATCGAGCACGCCCACGGCGGCACGCTGTTCCTTGACGAGATCGAAAGCATGCCCCTCGCCCAGCAGGTGAAGCTGCTGCGGGTTCTGCAAGAACAGCGCCTGGAGCGCCTGGGCTCGAACCAGAGCATTGCTGTGGATATCCGCGTGGTCGCCGCCACCAAACCGGATCTGCGCGAGGAAGTCCGCGCCGGGCGCTTCCGCGAGGACCTGCTCTACCGCCTGAACGTGGCCGAACTGCAGTTGCCACCGCTGCGCGAGCGGCGCGAGGACATTCCCCTGCTGTTCGAGCATTTTTCCCGCCAGGCCAGTGAGCGGCTGGGCCGGCCACAACCGACCCTGACACCGGCCGAGCTGGCGCAACTGCTCGCCCACAACTGGCCAGGCAATGTGCGCGAACTGGCCAACGCCGCCGAGCGCCACGTACTGGGGTTATCCACAGGCCAGGCAGAACGCGAAGGCGAGCCCTCCCTGGCCGACCTGATGGAAGCCTACGAGGCGCAATGCCTGCGCCAGGCCCTGGCCCGTTGCCAGGGCGACATCAAGGCGGTGATGACCTTGCTGCAACTGCCGCGCCGCACCCTCAACGAGAAGATGGTCCGCCACGGCCTGGAGCGCAGCGAGTTCCTCCCGGACGCCGACGATTGACCTCACCCCGGCAGGGGCGAACCAACGGTCCGCTTGGCGATTGAAATCGCTATGTCTGCGTTAGCTGTTGAGAGATTTCCCATCCGGCCAAGAGCCTTGTAGGAGCTGGCTACAACACGTCATGCAGACATAGCCATTGAAATCGGCCCTAAACGTGGAACTGCGCCATCGGCGGAATCTTGCTCATCACCCCCGCGGCATCGGCAAGATTCCGCGCATGAGCGCCGCGAAATCAGGCTGCAACCCCTCTATTCCGCGTCTTTTCTCTCCTGGCACAGCTCCTGCTAAGTGCCCTGCGCACAAGCGCGGCTTTGGCCAGCGCCCACGACAACAACTACTAAGCGTCGAGGAAAGATGATGGATAGCTCCAGCACCCTGGCTGCCTCTGCAGAAGCCCGCACGACATCGCAACGCATCAAATCCATTTTCAGCGGTTCGGTCGGCAACCTGGTCGAGTGGTACGACTGGTACGTGTACGCCGCCTTCTCGCTGTACTTCGCCAAAGCGTTCTTCCCCCAGGGCGACATGACCGCCCAACTGCTCAACACGGCGGCGATCTTCGCCGTGGGCTTCCTTATGCGCCCCATCGGCGGCTGGTTGATGGGCATCTACGCCGACCGCAAGGGCCGCAAGGCCGCGCTGCTGGCCTCGGTGCTGCTGATGTGTTTCGGCTCGCTGATCATCGCCCTGACCCCCAGCTACGAGACCATTGGTGTGGCGGCGCCGATCCTGTTGGTGGTCGCACGCCTGTTGCAGGGCCTCTCGGTGGGCGGTGAATACGGCACCTCGGCCACCTACCTGTCGGAGATGGCAACCAAGGAGCAACGCGGCTTCTTCTCCAGCTTCCAGTACGTGACCCTGATCTCCGGTCAGCTCATCGCGCTGGCGGTGCTGATCATCCTCCAGCAGACCCTGACCACCGAGCAGCTGGAAAGCTGGGGCTGGCGCGTGCCCTTCTTCATCGGCGCACTGTGCGCGGTAGTGGCCATGTTCCTGCGTCGCGGCATGGAAGAAACTGACTCCTTCACCAAGAAGAAGGACAAGCCGAAGGAAAGCCTGCTGCGCACCCTGATGCGCCACCCGAAGGAAGTGCTCACCGTGATCGGCCTGACCATGGGCGGCACCCTGGCCTTCTACACGTACACCACCTACATGCAGAAGTACCTGGTGAACACCGTGGGCATGGCCAAGAACGACTCGACCATGATCTCGGCCGCCACGCTGTTCCTGTTCATGCTGCTACAGCCCATCGTCGGCGGGCTTTCCGACAAGATCGGCCGGCGCCCGATCCTGATCGCCTTCGGCGTGATGGGCACCCTGTTCACCTACCCGATCCTCAGCACCTTGCACACCATCGAGACCTGGTGGGGCGCGTTCTTCCTGATCATGGCGGCGCTGATCATCGTCAGCGGCTACACCTCGATCAACGCCGTGGTGAAGGCCGAGCTGTTCCCCACCGAGATCCGCGCCCTGGGCGTGGGCCTGCCCTATGCACTGACCGTGTCGATCTTCGGCGGCACCGCCGAGTACGTGGCCCTGTGGTTCAAGAGCATCGGCATGGAAAGCGGCTTCTACTGGTACGTCACGGCGTGTATCGCCTGTTCGCTGCTGGTGTACGTGTTCATGAAGGACACCCGCACCCATTCGCGGATGAACCAGGACTGATCCCTCCTTCGGATCAACAAGAGACGGGCCCTTCGGGGCCCGTTTTCGTTTCCACATGGAGCATCCGGGCGCGTTCCCTGTAGGGGCGATTTCAATCGCCAAGCAGACCTCGGGTCTGCCCTTATGGCTTGCATGGGGCAGCTATGCCGCCCTTGGCGAATGAATTCGCCCCCACAGGCACAGCGGCTATCCGCAGCCCCTCGTTCAGCCCAGCCGGCAAGCCGCCATTCCCGCCTTCAGCGCCGCCTCGTCCTGGGGCCCGGCGAAGATCAGCTCCAGACGCGAATCCCTGCGCCATTCGCTGGCCTGCCAGTGGATCGGCGCGCCGTCCAGGGCGTTGCCGGAGTGCCAGCCAGCATTGCTCTGCAGTACCAGCTTGGCGCGGCGCCAGGGCAGGCTGGCCAGCCATTGCTGCACACGCATCAGCTCGAACTGCTGGCTGGGATGCCAGCGCCAGCCGATGCTCCAGGCGTCGTCGTTCGCCTGGATCTGGCAGATCGGTTCGGCCGGGTTCCTCCACAGAACCTGATGCTTATTCACACCTGTTGGTAAGTCATTGATACCAACAGCTTTTCCACTCTGTGCATGAATGCCTGGAAGGCTCTGGATATCGAGCCTACCCTGTGTCGTCCACAGCAGGGGTACGGCAGGTAATTTGGCGGAAAGTTGTTCACAGGTGGCCAAATCCAGGTTTTCGGCCTTGTTTAGTAGCACCAGGCCAGCACTGGAAATCGCCTCTCTCTGGCTGTCTGGCAGTAGCTGGCCCGTAGCCAGCGCCGCCGCGTCCAGCACCATGACGCTTGGCTGTAGCGCCAAAACGCCCTCCCAAGGGGGTTCGCATAGCTGTCGCAGTAGCTCGACCGGGTGTCCGAGCCCGGAGGGCTCAATCAGTAGCCGGTCCGGCCGTGCCTTGCGCAGTAGCCGGCCGAGGCCAACCTGGAAGGGCGCGCCGTTGACGCAGCAGATGCAGCCGCCCGCCACCTCGGCGATGGCGATACCGTCGTCGTTGCGGGCCAGCAATGCGGCATCCAGGCCAATCTGGCCGAATTCGTTGATCAGCACCGCCCAGCGTTCGTGCGCAGGACGCTGCGCCAGCAGGTGACGGATCAGGCTGGTTTTGCCTGCCCCCAGGGGCCCGGCAATAAGATGGGTAGGAATATGAGTAAGCATGGACCTATGGTGCTGCTTCACAGCGGGCTTAGAAAGCACCGTGCTAGAGTCGCGTCCTTCATTGCCTGGAGACCCTCCCGATGCGTGTCTGGTTGTTGCCCGTGCTGCTATTGCTGTCCTCTGGTGCCCATGCCGAAGCCTGTGTGGTGCACAGCAAGGGCGAGGGCGTGGACGTGAAGATCTGCCAGGAGAACCGTAGCATCCCGCGGCAACTCTTCCGTGACGGCTTCTGCAAGCCGGAAATGAAAGGGCAGAAGATCGACGTGAGCTTTGTGGATAACTGCCCCACCGGTGCCTTCGGCGTCTGTCGCAATGCCAGAGTCAGCAACCAGCCCTATCGCCAGGACATCCACTATTACGGCGTAGCCAGCGATGCGCGCTACCTGAAGCCCTTTTGCGAGGGGCAGAGCCAGGGCCAGTGGGAGTGACGCAGAACCGCCATAAGCTGCACCTAACCCAGCCAGTCCAGTGTAAGCAGTAACCGGCCTTTGCCCAGTACGGCCTGCGGCGACCTGTGGATAATTCCACGCCCCTCATTGCCTTGCCACTTCTCTCCCTTGAACAGGGCTACATGGCCGGCAGCCATCTGCTGGTTATCCACAACCCGGACCGGCTCGGCGGCCGGATCGCCCAGCCGCGAACGCAGCATCTCTCCCTCTCGCAGCCACTGGCTGCCCGCTCCCGCGTAGGTGGTGATCAGCCGTAGCGGCACATGGTCAACGTGGAATCGCGGGCACATGGGTTTGTCCAGGCGGCGCAGACGCAAGCCGATGCGCCGGGCATCCACCAGACAGGCAAAGGCTCGCACCAGCCATCTCACGTCCGCGACGAATCCCCGGTGCCCCTCCAGATCGGCGAAGTCGGCGACAAGGTCAGAGAGGTTGGGCTCGCAATCCGCATCTGGCAGTTCCAGGACCAGGGACTCGGCCAGCGGCTCACCCAGCGCCAGCAGGCTGTTGGCGAAGCCCTGGATATGTAGGGGTAGTTGCCGGCGCCAGATAGCGAGGTTGACCCCGTCCTGCAAAACCTCACCGAGCACATCGGGGCCATCGCCCAGCACCGGGTATGGGGTGGAATCCAACTGCTGTGCCAGCATCAGGCAGCCTCCTCGATGTGCCACGGGCCGAAGGGGTCGGGCAGCAGACTCCAGCCTTCCGGCCCCCCGGACATCTCGTCGTCATCCAGCAGGCAGGCATCCAGCTCGGCGTTCAGGCGCTGGAAATCGATCCCTTGGCCGATGAATACGAGTTCCTGACGGCAGTCACCCACGTCCGTCGTCCAGTGCTGGAGAACCGTGCGCAGGCCCTCCTCGTCGTCGGGCCAGCGCTCACGGGGTACGAAGCGCCACCAGGGACCAGCCAGGCCATAGCGCATCAGGCCACCGGCCTGAGACCAGCTACCGGCATCGCGGTAGCGGCTGGCCAGCCAGAAGAACCCCTTGGAACGCAACAGGCGACCATTGCTCCATTCGCGGTTCAGAAAGCGGAAAAAGCGCTGCGGATGGAACGGCCTTCGCGCGCGGTACGCGGTGGAAGCGATGCCATATTCCTCGGTTTCCGGGGTGTGCTCGCCCCGCAACTCCTTCAGCCAGCCCGGCGCCTGGGCGGCACGATCGAAATCGAAACGGCCGGTATCGAGGATACGCTTGAGGTCCACCTGGCCCATGACTATGGGCAGCACATCAGCAACGGGATTAAGGCGGCGCAGGATGGCGGTCAGTTCGTCGCGCTCAGCACTGGAGATCAGGTCGGCCTTGCTGATCAACAACACGTCAGCGAATTCCACCTGTTCGATCAGCAGGTCACTGATCGAGCGTTCATCGTCCTGACCCAAGGATTCACCATGGCTTTCAAGGCTTTCTGCGGCCTGGTAGTCACGCAGGAAGTTCACCCCATCCACTACCGTCACCAGGGTATCCAGGCGCGCCACGTCGGAAAGGCTTCGGCCTTGCTCGTCGCGAAAGGTGAAGGTCTCGGCCACCGGCAGCGGTTCGGAGATGCCAGTGGACTCGATCAGCAGGTAATCGAAGCGCCCCTCACTGGCGAGACGACTGACCTCTTCCAGCAAGTCCTCACGCAGGGTGCAGCAGATGCAACCGTTGCTCATCTCCACGAGGCGTTCTTCGGCGCGGTTCAGGCTGACGTCCCGCTGTACCTCGCTGGCATCGATGTTGATTTCACTCATGTCGTTGACGATCACGGCCACACGTAGCTGATCGCGATTGCGCAGCACATGGTTGAGCAGCGTGCTTTTGCCCGCGCCGAGGAAGCCGGACAGCAGGGTGACAGGTAGGCGTTGGTCCATTGTGGTGTCCTTCAGGCGGGGCGCTGGTGGCGTTCTTGTAGTTCCTGGCGTTGCTTGGCCTCCAAGCAGAGGGTTGCCGTGGGGCGTAGCAACAGTCGACGCAGGCCAATGGGGTCGCCGCTTTCCTCGCACCAGCCATACTCGCCCCGGGCGATGCGACTCAGAGCTTCGTCGATCTTGTCCAGCAGGCGCTTCTCCCGTTCCAGCAGACGCAACTGCCACAAGCGCTGTTCCTCGCGGCTGGCGAGATCGAGTTCGTCACTGACGGGCTCGACCTCGCGCAGCGCACCAAACCCACCGTCGATGCGCCGACGCAATGCCTCTCGCTGGCGCTGCAGCAGGTCACGGAAGTACACCCGCTGGATGTCGTTCATGTAGGCCTCGGCAGGTTGGGTCAACGGTTCTTCGCGGCTGAGTGGAGTGTCTGGCATGCTGGCGATCTTCATTGACTTACTTTTGTTATAACATAACATACACCATCAATTTCAAGAGCCCGTCCGATGAACATCATCCCTCTCCCGGATATCGCCGCCCAAGCCACCGGCCACAACCAGCCCCTGGACTGGGTCGGCATGTGCGGTATTGCTCAGCCATTGCTGGTAGAAGGCCAGCGCGTCATCGCGCACGCCGATGCAGGCGTCAGCCTGGATGACGCCAGTGCCCGGGGAATCCATATGTCGCGGCTTTATCTGGCGCTGGAAGAACTGGAGCGGCAGGAAATGTCCACCCACCTCCTGCGCGGGGTGCTGGCGCGCTTCCTGGATAGTCATCAAGGGCTGTCCACTAGCGCCAGCCTGAGGCTGTACGGCGAGATGCTGCTCAAGCGACCAGCGCTGATCAGCGCCCTGTCTGGATGGAGGGCGTATCCCTTTGAAATCCTTGCGCGCCAGGATCGACGGGGGTTCCACGTGGAACTTCAGCTGGAGCTGGCGTACTCGTCCACGTGCCCATGCTCCGCCGCCCTCGCTCGTCAGTTGATCCAGCAACGCTTCACCAAGGATTTCGCCGACCACCCACTGGAGCTGGAGCGCGTGCTGGCCTGGCTGGACAGCCCCCAGGGCATTGTCGCCACCCCGCACAGCCAGCGCAGCAACGCCAGGCTGTGGGTGCACCTGGGAACGTTCCAAACCATTCCGATTCGTCGTCTGACCGATCTGGCCGAACAGGCCTTGGGCACCGCCGTCCAGACAGCAGTCAAGCGGGCGGATGAGCAAGCCTTCGCCCTGGCCAATGGCCAGAATCTGATGTTCTGCGAGGATGCCGCTCGACGCCTGGGCAGGGCCCTGCGCGAACACGACTGGCTGGAGGGCTTCAAGCTACGGGTCGTGCATTCGGAAAGCCTGCACGCCCACGACGCCGTAGCTGAATATGCCTGGCGCTATGAGACGTAGAGGTCCGCCCTGCTCCACGGCAGTTCAAGTGCCCCATCCGCATGGGGCTTGGTGGCAAGGATCTGATGCAGGTTGATCCAGCCCTTCTGGAAGGCATGAGAGCACCCCGCCAGATACAACCGCCAGATGCGTAGCGCCTGCTCAGGCACCAACTGGGAGGCCTTGGCCAGGTTGGCTTCCAGATTGCAGCTCCAGAACTCCAGGGTCCGCGCGTAGTGCAGCCGCAAGCTTTCCACATCCGCCACTTCGAGGCCGGCGAGACTGAGCTCCGCAACCATGGTGGCCAGATGTGGCAGCTCGCCGTGAGGGAAGACGTAACGGTCGATGAAGTCGCCAGCACCCCGTCCGACCGGACGGCCATCCGGATGGCGCGCAGTAATGCCGTGGTTCATAACCAGTCCTCCTGCGCGCACTGCACCATACAGCCGCTGGCAGTAAACCGGCAGATTGGCATGGCCGACGTGTTCGAACATGCCGACGCTGACGACCTTGTCGAAGCGACCGTCCTGCGGCAAGTCACGGTAATCCAGCAGTTCCAGATCGATCTGATCCTCTAGCCCTTCGGCCTTGACCCTTTCCCGCCCCAGATCAAGTTGCGCTTGGCTCAAGGTGATGCCGAACACCCGGACACCGTACTCACGGGCAGCGAAGCGTGCCAGCCCGCCCCAGCCACAGCCCACGTCCAGCAGATACTCGCCGGGTTTAAGCCGAAGCTTGCGGCAGAGGTGGTGCAGCTTGGCCTGCTGGGCGCTGGCCAGATCTTCGGTACCGGTCGGGAAGTAAGCGCAGGAATAGACCATCTCAGGGTCCAGCCAGAGCGCATAGAAGTCATTGGACAGATCGTAGTGATAGGAGACAGCCGCGGCGTCGGTGGCCTTGTCATGAGACTGCCGCTCGGGCACCACCTCCTCTTCGTCACCGATCAGCGCTTCGGTCAGGGCATCGCCAACCCGGATCACCTCCAGAATCGGCCCGGTCAGTTCCAGGCGCCCTTCGACGTAGGCAGCTCCCAGCATGTCGAGGCTTGGCCGGTTGAGCAGCGAGACCAGACTGGGATCTTTCACCGTCATGGTCACCGTGGGATTCGGGCCAAGGTCGATTTCCTTGCCATCCCAGAGCCGCAAGCGGAGCGGCAGTTTCAGATCGCGCAGGAGCGGTGGAAGTTGCGCAAGCATGAGGACTCCTCCTTCACCAAGGACACTGGAAAGGTAGACCACCCTGAACGGTTGTCAGGCTATCGAGTTGATAGCCTCCATCAATTTAGCCAACAAAAAAGCCCGGCGAACCGGGCTTCTTCCAGTTCGAGGAGCGTGAACTATTCGACAGTCACGGACTTCGCGAGGTTTCGCGGTTGGTCCACGTCAGTACCCTTGAGCACGGCGACGTAGTAGGACAGCAGTTGAAGAGGGATGGTGTAGAGGATCGGTGCCAGGGAGTCATCAATGTGCGGCATGGCCACCACATGAGTGCCCACGCCATTGTCGATACCGGCTTCACGGTCAGCGAACACGATCAGCTCACCGCCACGGGCACGCACTTCCTGCAGGTTGGATTTGAGCTTTTCCACCAGCTCGTTGTTTGGCGCGACGGTGACCACTGGCATGTCGCTGTCCACTAGGGCCAACGGGCCGTGCTTGAGCTCGCCGGCCGGATAGGCCTCGGCATGGATGTAGGAGATTTCCTTGAGCTTCAGCGAGCCTTCCATCGCCACCGGGTACTGGGCACCGCGGCCGAGGAACAGGGTGTGGTGCTTCTCGGCGAACAGCTCGGCGACCTTCTCCACGGTCTTGTCCATGGCCAGGGCTTCGCCCAGGTGGGTCGGCAGGCGACGCAGCCCTTCGACCAGACCGGCTTCGACGCCGGCCTCGAGGGTGCCGCGCACCTGGCCCAGGGACAGGGTCAACAGCATCAGGCCAACCAGCTGGGTCGTGAAGGCCTTGGTCGAGGCGACACCGATTTCCGGGCCGGCCTGGGTCAGCAGGGTCAGGTCGGACTCACGCACCAGCGAGCTGGTGCCGACGTTGCAGATGGCCAGGCTGGCCAGGTAGCCCCCCTCTTCTCTGGACAACTCCTTGGCGTTACGCAGGGCGGCCAGGGTGTCGGCGGTCTCGCCCGACTGGGAGATGGTGACGAACAGGGTGTCCGGCTGCACCACCACCTTGCGGTAGCGGAACTCACTGGCCACTTCGATCTGGCAGGGAATGCCGGCCAGGCCTTCGAGCCAGTAACGGGCGACCATGCCGGCGTGGTAGCTGGTGCCGCAGGCGACGATCTGCACGTTGCGTACTTTGGCGAACAGCTCGGCGGCGCGCGGGCCGAAAGCATTGACCAGAACGTGGTCGTCGCCCAGGCGGCCTTCCAGGGTGCGCTGCACCACCTTGGGCTGCTCGTGGATCTCCTTGAGCATGAAGTGGCGGTACTCGCCCTTGTCGGCGGCCTCGGCGCCTTCGTGGTACTGCACCTGCTCGCGCTGTACGGAGCGGCCTTGCTGGTCCCAGATCTGCACACTGTCGCGGCTGATCTCGGCGATGTCGCCCTCCTCCAGGTAAACGAAACGGTCGGTGACCTGGCGCAGGGCCAACTGGTCCGAGGCGAGGAAGTTCTCGCCCAGGCCGAGGCCGATCACCAGCGGGCTGCCGCTGCGGGCCGCCACCAGGCGGTCCGGCTGCTTGGCGCTGATCACGGCCAGGCCGTAGGCACCGTGCAGTTCGGTCACGGCTGCCTTGAGCGCGCTGGTGAGGTCGCCCAGCGCGGCCAACTTGTGGTCCAGCAGATGGACGATGACCTCGGTGTCGGTATCCGAGGTGAAGACGTAGCCCAGGCCCTTGAGCTGCTCGCGCAGGGCGTCGTGGTTCTCGATGATGCCGTTGTGCACCACGGCCAGCTGCTCGCCGGAGAAGTGCGGGTGGGCATTGCGCTCGCAGGGGGCGCCATGTGTGGCCCAACGGGTGTGGGCAATGCCCAGGCGGCCCGCGAGGGGCTCATCCAGCAGGGCCTGTTCCAGCTCGGCGACCTTGCCGGCGCGGCGGCGGCGTTCCAGCTCGCCTTCGTGGCTGAATACGGCCACGCCGGCACTGTCGTAGCCTCGGTACTCAAGGCGCTTCAGGCCCTCGACCAGGATTGCGGTGATATTGCGCTCGGCGATGGCGCCAACGATGCCACACATGGTTGTTCTCCTTTCTCAATCAATGCTCGCGCAGATCAGCTTGATCCCGCGCGCGGCCAGTTGTTCGCGCGCTTCCGGGGCAAGGCGCTCATCGGTAATCAGGGTATCGATACTGCTCCAGGGCAGTTCGAGGTTGGGGATGCGCCGGCCGACCTTGTCGGACTCGGCCAGGACTATCACTTCGCGGGCGACTTCGGCCATGACCCTGGAAAGGCCCAGCAGCTCGTTGAAAGTTGTGGTGCCGCGCTGCAGGTCGATGCCGTCTGCACCGATGAAGAGCTGGTCGAAGTCATAGGAGCGCAGGACCTGCTCGGCCACCTGGCCCTGGAAGGACTCGGAATGTGGGTCCCAGGTGCCGCCCGTCATCAGCAGCACGGGCTCATGCTCCAGCTCGCGCAGCGCATTGGCGACGCTGAGGGAGTTGGTCATCACCACCAGGCCGGGCTTGTGCCCCAGCTCAGGAATCATGGTCGCCGTGGTGCTGCCGCTGTCGATGATGATGCGCGCGTGCTCGCGAATGGAGCCGACGGCGGCACGGGCAATGGCCAGTTTGTAGGAAGACACCGGCTGGCTGACTTCACCTATCAGCTCCTGGGGCATCGGTACGGCACCCCCGTAGCGGCGCAAGAGCAGGCCGTTCTTCTCGAGTGCGGTGAGGTCCTTGCGAATGGTCACTTCGGAGGTGGCGAAGGCCTTCGCCAGTTCGTCGACACTCACCTCGCCCTGCTGGTCAAGCAGCGCGAGGATCGCATGGCGGCGTTGCGGCGTATTGCGTTTCGTCATCAACGAAAGTTTCGGTTCGAAAGATAATGACGCGAATCAAAACCTAACGAAGGCTATGCGTCAACCCCGAAAACGACAAAAGGCGGCCTTGGCCGCCCCTTGGCCGGCTATGGTTATCCACAGCCGGGTTTTCCACAGCCTTTACTTCTTGATCTTTACCGGGCGCTTCCAGCCTTCGATGTTGCGCTGCTTGCCGCGACCGACGGCCAGGCTGTTGGCCGGCACGTCCTGGGTGATGGTGGATCCGGCACCGGTGGTGGAGCCGTCACCCAGGATGATCGGAGCCACCAGGGAGCTGTTGGAGCCGACGAATACGTCCTCGCCCATGACGGTGCGGAACTTGTTGGCGCCGTCGTAGTTGCAGGTGATGGTGCCGGCGCCGACGTTGGTGCGCGCACCTATCTCGGCATCGCCGAGATAGGTGAGGTGGCCGGCCTTGGCACCTACGCCCAACACGGCATTCTTCAGTTCGACGAAGTTACCCACATGGGCCTTGGCCCCCAGCACGGAACCCGGACGCAGGCGGGCGAACGGACCGCAGTCGGCACCCTCCCCCAGTTCGGCCCCTTCCAGGTGACTGCTGGCCTTGACGATCGCGCCACGGCGCAGGGTGCTGTCCTTGATCACGCAGTTCGGGCCGATTTGCACGCCGTCCTCGATCACCACGCGGCCTTCCAGGATGACGTTGATGTCGATCAGCACGTCGCGGCCCACGGTCACTTCGCCACGCAGGTCGAAACGCGCCGGGTCCAGCAGGGTGACGCCCTGGGCCATCAGGCGGCGCGTCGCGCGCTTCTGGAAGTGACGCTCCAGCTCGGCGAGCTGGATGCGGTCGTTGGCGCCTTGCACCTCCATAGCGTCATGGGGCTGCTCGGTGGCCACCACCAGCCCGTCTGCCACGGCCATGGCGATGACGTCGGTGAGGTAGTACTCGCCCTGGGCGTTGTTGTTGGACAGCCGCCCCAGCCAGTCGGCCAAGCGCTTGCCAGGCACGGCGAGAATGCCGGTATTGCCTTCGCAGATGGCGCGCTGCTCAGGGGTCGCGTCCTTGTGTTCGACGATGGCCTTCACCAGGCCCGCCGCGTCGCGAACGATGCGGCCGTAGCCGGTGGGATCGATCAGGTCCACGGTGAGCAGGGCGAGCTGGTCGTCCTTCACCTTCTCCAGCAGGCGCTGCAGGGTCTCCACCTCGATCAGCGGCACGTCGCCATAGAGGATCAGCACGCGTTCGGCACTGAGCTGCGGCAGGGCCTGGGCGACGGCATGGCCGGTGCCCAGCTGTTCGGCTTGCAGCACGAAGCCGAGATCATCCGCGGCCAGCCGCTCGCGTACCGTCTCGGCGCCATGGCCGATGACGACGTGGATGCCCTGGGGATCGAGCTTGCGGGCGGAGTCAATGACGTGGCCGAGCATGGCCTTGCCGGCCACCGGATGCAGCACCTTGGGCAGGGCCGAACGCATGCGCGTGCCCTGGCCAGCGGCGAGGATGACGATATCGAGGGACATGGAAAAAATCACCGAATCAGGCTGGTAAGCGAAAACCGGAATGCCGGAAAAGAAAAAGGGTAGCCAAGGCTACCCTTTTACTTATCCACAATGAAGCCTTGGGCCTTAGCCGCCGAACTTCTTGCGGATCTGCTGGACGGTACGCAGCTGCGCCGCGGCCTCGGCCAGACGAGCGGAGGCGGCGGAGTAATCGAACTCCGCGCCCTTCTCGTGGAGGGCCTTCTCAGCAGCCTTGAGGGACTCCTGAGCAGCAGCTTCGTCCAGGTCGCCGGCGCGCAGCACGGTGTCGGCCAGGACCTTCACCATGTTGGGCTGGACCTCGAGGAAACCACCGGAGATGTAGTACACCTCCTCCTCACCACCCTGCTTGACCAGGCGGATCGGACCCGGCTTGAGGTCGGTGATCAGCGGGGCGTGACCCGGAGCGATACCCAGATCGCCCAGGTGGCCGTGCGCAATCACCATCTCCACCAGACCGGAGAAGATCTCCGCTTCGGCGCTGACGATATCGCAATGGACAGTAATAGCCATACGCTTGCCTCACGTAAGCGCCCGTTGCCGGGCGCTCAGGGGGTTACAGTTTCTTCGCTTTCTCGATGGCTTCTTCGATGCCGCCGACCATGTAGAACGCCTGCTCGGGCAGGTGGTCGTAGTCACCGTTGAGGATGCCTTTGAAGCCAGCGATGGTGTCCTTCAGCGACACGTACTTGCCCGGGGAACCGGTGAAGACTTCGGCCACGAAGAACGGCTGGGACAGGAAGCGCTGGATCTTACGAGCACGGTTAACGAGCTGCTTGTCCGCTTCGGACAGTTCGTCCATACCCAGGATCGCGATGATGTCCTTCAGTTCCTTGTAACGCTGCAGGACGTACTGGACGCCACGAGCGGTCTCGTAGTGGTCCTGACCGATCACCAGCGGGTCCAGCTGGCGGGAGGTCGAGTCCAGCGGATCAACGGCCGGGTAGATACCCAGGGACGCGATGTCACGGGACAGTACGACGGTGGCGTCCAGGTGGGCGAAGGTGGTCGCCGGGGACGGGTCGGTCAGGTCGTCCGCGGGAACGTATACGGCCTGGATGGAGGTGATCGAACCGGTCTTGGTGGAGGTGATGCGCTCTTGCAGAACGCCCATTTCCTCGGCAAGGGTCGGCTGGTAACCCACAGCGGACGGCATACGACCCAGCAGCGCGGACACTTCGGTACCGGCCAGGGTGTAGCGGTAGATGTTGTCGACGAACAGCAGAACGTCGCGGCCTTCGTCACGGAACTTCTCGGCCATGGTCAGGCCGGTCAGTGCAACGCGCAGACGGTTGCCCGGCGGCTCGTTCATCTGGCCGTATACCAGGGCCACTTTGTCCAGAACGTTGGAATCCTTCATCTCGTGGTAGAAGTCGTTACCCTCACGAGTACGCTCACCCACGCCAGCGAACACGGAATAACCGCTGTGCTCGATCGCGATGTTACGGATCAGTTCCATCATGTTCACGGTCTTGCCTACACCGGCGCCACCGAACAGGCCGACCTTACCGCCTTTGGCGAAGGGGCAGACCAGGTCGATTACCTTGATGCCGGTTTCCAGCAGCTCGTTGCCACCCGCCTGCTCGGCGTAGGACGGAGCGTCGCGGTGGATAACCCAGCGCTCTTCTTCGCCGATGGGGCCGGCTTCGTCGATCGGGTTGCCGAGCACGTCCATGATGCGGCCCAGGGTCGCTTTACCGACCGGGACGGAAATGGCTTTGCCAGTGTTGGAGACGTCCAGGCCACGCTTGAGGCCTTCGGTCGAACCCATTGCGATGGAACGAACCACGCCGTCGCCCAGCTGCTGCTGAACTTCCAGGGTGGTTTCGACGCCGCTGACTTTCAGCGCGTCGTATACGTTCGGCACCTGATCACGCGGGAATTCCACGTCGATAACGGCGCCGATGATTTGAACGATACGTCCGCTACTCATATCTGGTTCCTCTAAATATATGAACCGGTCTTAAACCGCGGCAGCGCCGCCGACGATTTCCGAAATCTCTTGAGTGATCGCTGCCTGACGCGCCTTGTTGTAGATCAGCTGGAGGTTGCTGATCAGGTCACCGGCGTTGTCGGTGGCGTTCTTCATCGCGATCATCCGTGCCGCCTGCTCGCAGGCGTTGTTCTCTACCACGGCCTGATACACCTGGGATTCCACGTAGCGCACCAGCAGACCTTCGAGGATCTCCTTGGCATCGGGTTCGTAGAGGTAATCCCAGTGATGCTTCAACTCTTGATCCGGGTCGGCCACCAGCGGAACCAGTTGGTCCACGGTCGGCTTCTGCGTCATGGTGTTGACGAACTTGTTGGAGACCACGAACAGGCGATCGATACGGCCATCCAGGTATGCATCGAGCATGACCTTGACGCTGCCGATCAGGTCGTTGATCGAGGGTTCCTCGCCGAGGTGGCTGATGGCTGCAACGACGTTACCGCCGTAGTTGCGGAAGAAGGCCGCACCCTTGCCACCAATCACGCAGAGGTCGATCTCCACGCCGTCCTGACGGTAACCCGCCATGTCTTTGACCAGAGTCTTGAACAGGTTGATGTTCAAGCCGCCACACAAACCACGGTCGCTGCTCACCACCACGTAACCGACGCGCTTGACCTCACGTTCGATCATGAAGGGATGGCGGTATTCCGGGTTCGCGTTGGCCAAATGACCGATCACCTGGCGGATGCGCTCCGCGTAGGGGCGGCTGGCAGCCATACGCAGTTGAGCCCTGCGCATCTTGCTGACCGCCACCTTTTCCATGGCGCTGGTGATCTTCTGCGTGCTTTTGATGCTCGCAATCTTGCTGCGAATCTCTTTTGCGCCTGCCATGTAACACCTATCGGGTTAGCAGGCGGGGGGCCTTACGACCCCCCGCTGCGGCTTACCAGGTTTGGGTGGCCTTGAACTTCTCGATACCAGCCTTGATGCCGGCGTCGATCTCGTCGTTGAAGTCACCCTTCTCGTTGATCTTCGCCATCAGTGCGGCGTGATCACGGTTGAAGTAGGCGATCAAGGCTTGTTCGAAGGCGCCGATCTTGGCGAGCTCGATGTCCTGCAGGAAGCCACGCTCAGCGGCGTACAGGCTCAGCGACATGTCGGCAATGGACATGGGCGCGTACTGCTTCTGCTTCATCAGCTCGGTAACGCGCTGACCATGCTCGAGCTGCTTGCGAGTAGCCTCGTCCAGGTCGGAAGCGAACTGCGCGAACGCAGCCAGTTCACGGTACTGGGCCAGGGCGGTACGGATACCACCGGACAGCTTCTTGATGATCTTGGTCTGGGCCGCGCCACCAACACGGGATACCGAGATACCGGCGTTAACGGCCGGACGGATACCCGAGTTGAACAGGGCGGATTCCAGGAAGATCTGACCGTCGGTGATGGAGATCACGTTGGTCGGAACGAACGCGGAAACGTCACCAGCCTGGGTTTCGATGATCGGCAGGGCGGTCAGGGAACCGGTCTTGCCTTTCACAGCGCCGTTGGTGAACTTCTCGACGTACTCTTCGGAAACGCGGGAAGCGCGCTCCAGCAGACGGCTGTGGAGATAGAACACGTCGCCCGGGTAGGCTTCGCGGCCCGGCGGGCGGCGCAGCAGCAGGGAGATCTGGCGGTAGGCTACGGCCTGCTTGGACAGGTCATCGTAAATGATCAGGGCGTCTTCGCCGCGGTCGCGGAAGAATTCACCCATGGTGCAGCCAGAGTACGGAGCGATGTACTGCAGAGCAGGGGATTCGGAAGCACTGGCGGCCACGATGATGGTGTTGGCCAGGGCGCCGTTTTCTTCCAGCTTGCGAACTACGTTGGCGATGGTCGATTGCTTCTGACCGATGGCTACGTATACGCAGCGGATGCCGCTGTCTTTCTGGTTGATGATGGCGTCGACAGCCAGGGCAGTCTTGCCGATCTGACGGTCACCGATGATCAGCTCACGCTGGCCACGGCCGATCGGGATCATGGCGTCAACGGCCTTGTAGCCGGTCTGTACCGGCTGGTCTACCGACTTACGCCAGATCACGCCCGGCGCTACTTTTTCCACCGCATCGGTGGCAGCAGCGTTGATCGGACCTTTGCCGTCGATAGGGTTGCCCAGGGCGTCAACGACGCGACCCAGCAGTTCCGGACCAACCGGGACTTCCAGGATGCGGCCGGTGCACTTGGCGCTCATACCTTCGGCCAGGCCGAGGTATTTGCCCAGGATTACGGCACCAACGGAGTCTTGCTCCAGGTTCAGCGCCATACCGTAGATGCCGCCCGGGAACTCGATCATTTCACCGTACATCACATCGGCCAGGCCGTAGATGCGCACGATGCCGTCGGAAACGGAGACGATGGTGCCTTCGTTGCGGGCTTGGGAAGAGACGTCGAGTTTCTCGATACGTCCCTTGATGATTTCACTAATTTCGGAAGGATTGAGTTGCTGCATTGCTCTGCTGCCCCTTCAAACTCAAGATTTCAACGCTTCGGCCAGTTTCGCGATTTTGCCGCGAACCGAGCCATCGATAACCAGGTCGCCGGCGCGGATGACTACACCACCTATGAGGCTGGAGTCTTCCACGGCGTGCAGACGCACTTCCCGGCTGAGCCGTGCGCTGAGAACCTTGGCGAGTTTGTCTTGCTGTTCATCGCTCAATGCGAAGGCACTGGTGACTTCCACGTCTACCGATTTCTCTTGTTCGGCCTTGTAGAGCTCGAACTGTTCGGCGATTTCCGGCAGCAGCACGAGGCGGCCGTTCTCGGAAACAACGTGGATGAAGTTCTGTGCCTGGGCGTCGAACTTGTCGCCAACCACCTCTATGAAGGTGTTGGCTTTCTCTGCGCTCGTCAGTCGCGGGGCTTTGAGCACGCGCTGCATGGTGTCGTCTTGCGACACCTCAGCGGCCAGGCCTAGCATGGCCGACCAAGCGGCCAGCTGCTGATGGGCCTGGGCGTACTCGAAAGCAGCCTTGGCGTAAGGTCGGGCCAGCGTGGTCAGTTCTGCCATGATCGCCCTCGCTTAAATTTCGGCTGCCAGTTTGTTAACCAGCTCCGCGTGCGCGTTTTGATCGATAGTGGCACCCAGGATCTTCTCGGCACCATTAACGGCCAGGCTACCCAGTTGGGCGCGCAGCGCGTCTTTGACGCTGTTCAGTTCCTGCTCGATCTCGGCCTGAGCTTGCGCCTTCAGGCGCTCACCTTCAGCACGTGCCTGATCGCGAGATTCGTCGACGATCTGGGTAGCGCGCTTTTTGGCTTGCTCAATGATTTCTGCTGCCTGAGCCTTGGCTTCGCGCAGTTGCTGACCCACTTTTTCATGGGCCAGCTCCAGGTCACGAGCCGCACGGTTGGCAGCGTCCAGGCCATCAGCGATCTTCTTCTGACGTTCACGCAGAGCAGTGATGACCGGAGGCCACACGAACTTCATGCAGAACAGTACGAAGATGAAGAACGCAACGGACTGGCCGATCAGGGTTGCATTAATATTCACGCCAACACCTCGCTCGTTCGTTGTCAGTCGAATCCTCGAAAATCGAGGATTACTGGGCTACCTGAGCAATGAACGGGTTAGCGAAGGTGAAGAACAGAGCGATACCAACGCCGATCATGGTTACGGCGTCAAGCAGACCGGCCACGATGAACATTTTAACTTGCAGCATCGGAACCATTTCCGGCTGACGAGCAGCGCCTTCCAGGAACTTGCCACCCAGCAGACCGAAGCCAATGGCGGTACCCAGGGCACCCAGACCAATCAGCAGAGCTACGGCGATCGCGGTCAGACCTACTACAGTTTCCATTTTTCCTCCCGACTTTATGTCGTGTTGGTTAAGGTTTAAGTGAAGCGGTAAAGCGAAATCGTTTTGTTCCTACTGCCCTTTCGGGCTTCCCGCGCAGTAGCGCGGGACCATCAGAACCACAGGTGCACTTGATTTCTCCCCAGCGGGAGAGCGACCAGGTGCACCAAGAGGTTCTTAATGGTTGTCCTCATGCGCCATCGACAGATAGACGATGGTCAGCATCATGAAGATGAAAGCCTGCAGGGTGATGATCAGTATGTGGAACACAGCCCACGCCCACTGCAGTGCAATGCCCAGGCCGCTCAGCAGCAGAATGCCGGCGCCGAACATGACGGCGATCAGGATGAACACCAGCTCGCCGGCGTACATGTTGCCGAACAGACGCAGAGCCAGGGAGATCGGCTTGGCGATCAGGGTGACGAACTCGAGCAGGAAGTTGACCGGAATCAGCAGGATCTGGACGAAGATGTTCTTGCTGCTGAAGGGGTGTAGGGTCAGTTCGCCGAGGAAACCGCCGATGCCTTTAACCTTGATGCTGTAGAAGATGATCAGGCCGAACACCGAGAAGGCCATGCCCAGGGTGGCATTCGGGTCGGTGGTCGGAACGGCACGGAACGGAATGTGCGAATCACCGGAGATGAGCACGGCCAGCATCGGGATCCAATCCACTGGGATCAGGTCGATGGCGTTCATCAGGAAGATCCAGACGAAGATGGTCAGCGCCAGCGGGGCGATCAGCGGATTACGACCGTGGAAAGTGTCCTTCACGTTGGTGTCGACGAAGTCGATCATGACTTCCACCAGGTTCTGAAGACCGCCAGGGATGCCGGAGGTGGCTTTCTTGGCCGCCAGGCGGAACAGGAGCACGAAGATCAGGCCCAGTCCGATGGACCAGCCCAGGGTGTCGACGTGGAAAGCCCAGAAGCCCATTTCCTTGGCTTGCTCGGCGCTGTGGGCGAAGCCCCAATCGCCATTGGGCAGACGACCGAAGGTCAGGTTCTGCAGGTGGTGCTGGATATAGCCCGAAGCGGTTTGCTCTGCCATGTTTGCCTCAAACGCCCTAAGGTTTCGAAAATCTTGTTCTCATCAGCAGGGGGGCGAACCAGCTGACCGACTGAGTCAGCAGGAAAGCGCCGAAAACTGCCGGCGCATCCAGGGGTTTCACACCTGCAAACGTCAGTGCAAACAGCACTGCCGTCAAAATCAACTTGCCCATCTCGCCCGCATAGAAAGAGCGGACTATCGCCTGGGCTGCACGGGCTCCGCTGTAACGGAACGCCTTGCGGGCGAAATACAGGTTCGGCAACCAGGCGATCAAACCGCCGCACAAGCCAGAATATCCAGCGACCGTACCCCGCCACTGCCAGAGAACGACAGCGGCGAGCAGCAGTACGACCAGTTGAACCAGCAGTACCGGGAAAACCGGTACACGATGGAAGGGCAAGCGGTTTGGCGTGCGGATTTCCATCGCAGCAGTTCCTCTGGTGTCGGCCGCTGGAATCAACGACTTGGCATACTTTGTGCCGACAAAATTGCGCGCAGAGTATAGGGGGGGAACCCCCCCTGTTCAACTGCCGGGTAGTGAAATCCGACCGTCGCTACAGCGTCAAATGTTTCAGCGGATGTGGGCCAGGACGCCCTGCAGTTCGTCGAGGGAGTTGTAACGGATGACCAGTTGGCCTTTGCCTTTTTGGCCGTGCTTGATCTGCACCGGAGCGCCCAGCCGCTCAGCCAGGCGCTGTTCAAGCCGGCTGATATCCGGATCGGCCTTGACCGGTTCGACAGTTTTTTCAGTGGCGTTCAGCCACTGCCGTACCAGTGCTTCGGTTTGGCGCACGGTCAGACCTCGTGCGACAACATGTCGCGCCCCTTCCACCTGACGTTCCAGGGGTAGACCGAGCAGCGCCCGAGCGTGCCCCATTTCCAGGTCGCCGTGGGAAAGGAGGGTCTTGATCTCTTCAGGTAAGCCGATCAGGCGCAGGAGGTTGGTAATGGTGACGCGGGACTTGCCGACCGCTTCAGCCACTTGCTGCTGAGTGAGTTGGAATTCCTGCTGCAGACGCTGCAGCGCAATGGCTTCCTCGATGGGGTTGAGGTCTTCGCGCTGGATGTTTTCGATCAGCGCCATGGCGATGGCTGCTTCGTCGGGCACTTCTCGGACCATGGCCGGGATCTTGTCCAGTCCGGCTTGTTGGCTGGCGCGCCAACGGCGCTCACCGGCGATGATCTCGAAGCGGCCCGCACCGATGGGGCGCACCACGATGGGCTGCATGACGCCCTGAACCCTGATCGACTGGGCCAATTCTTCCAGGGCGGTGGGGTCCATGTCGCGGCGGGGTTGGTACTTTCCGCGTTGGATCAGGTCCAGGGGCAGGTGCTGAAGCTCGCGGGTATCGACCTTTACGGCTTCTTCTTCAAGCGTGGTGACGGTACTGCCGCCCAACAGGGCGTCCAAGCCACGGCCCAGACCTCGTTTTTTCGCGGCCATGCGGATTCCTTATGCGGTAGCGGTTTTGGCATTGGCGCGCTGGCGTCGGACCAGTTCGCCTGCCAGCGCCAGATAGGCGATGGCGCCACGGGATTGCTTGTCGTACACCAAGGCAGGCATGCCAAAGCTAGGGGCTTCTGCCAGCCGTACGTTACGAGGGATGACAGCGTCGTAGAGCTTGTCGCCGAAGTGTTGCTTGAGCTGCGCCGAAACGTCGTTGGTCAGGCTGATGCGCGGATCGTACATGGTGCGCAACAGGCCCTCGATCTTCAGGTTCGGGTTCAGCAGCTGGCCGATGCGCTGGATGCTGTTCATCAGGTCCGACAAGCCTTCGAGTGCGTAGTACTCGCACTGCATGGGGATGATCACGCCGTCGGAAGCGACCAGAGCGTTGATCGTCAACATCGACAGCGAAGGCGGGCAGTCGATGAGGATGTAATCGTAATTCTCGCGAATCGGGGCGAGGGCTTCGCGCAGGCGATGTTCCTTGCTCGGCATGTCCAGCAATGCCACTTCGGCAGCAGTGAGATCGCGGTTGGCCGGCAGCAGCTGGTAGCCGCCGTGCTCGGAGTACTGCATGGCCGTAGCCAGGTCGCACTCGCCGGTCAGCACGTCGTAGACGGAATGTTCAAGGGCAAGCTTGTCGACACCGCTGCCCATGGTGGCGTTGCCCTGGGGATCGAGGTCGATCAGTAGCACGCGCCGCTTGGTAGCGACCAGCGACGCGGCGAGGTTGACACAGGTGGTGGTCTTGCCGACCCCGCCTTTCTGATTGGCGATTGCGAATACCTTGGCCATGGCTGCCTTCCCCCTCATAGCGTGCGGCGCAGTATCAGCAGATGGCGCTGACCTTGGCAACCGGGAACCTCCAGCCGATACGCGGACTCGACACGGAAGTCTGCGGGCAGTGCCTGCAGCTCGTCATCCGGGTGCAAGCCTTTCATGGCCAGCCAGCGTGTTTCACCATCTCCGAGATGGCGCGTCCAGTTACTGAAATCCTCCAGCGAACTGAAGGCGCGCGACACAACGCCACTGAACGGTCGCTCGGGAGTGAAGGCTTCGACCCGGTTGTGGACCACTTCGAGGTTGGTGAGTTTCAGTTCCAGCTTCACCTGAGTCAGGAAACGGGTTTTCTTGCCATTGGAATCGAGCAGGGTGAAGTGGCGCTCCGGGAACAGGATGGCCAGCGGTATGCCCGGCATGCCACCGCCGCTACCGACGTCCAGCCAGTTATCCCCAAGCTCGGCGACATGATGCACAACGCTCAGGCTATCGAGGAGGTGGCGCGAGACCATCTCATCCGGATCACGGACCGCAGTCAGGTTGTAAGCCTTGTTCCACTTGATCAGTAAGGCCAGGTAGGCGAGGAGCTTTTCGTGCTTTTCCGGGGTGAGTTCGACAGCGAGTTGCTGTGCGCCAGTGGCCAGTTCGTCGGCATGGCGCTGGGAAACCAGGGACATCAGGCGCTCTGCTCCAGATGGCGGCCGGCACCGCGTTTCTTCAGGTGGATCAGCAACAGGGAAATCGCCGCAGGGGTCACGCCGGGGATACGACCGGCCTGGCCGAGAGTCTCCGGACGGGAGTTGCCGAGCTTGTGCTGAATCTCCTTGGAGAGACCCGAGATGGTGGCGTAGTCCAGATCGTCGGGCAGTCGAATATCTTCGCTGGCCCGAAGGCGTGCGATCTCGTCCTGCTGCCGGTCGATGTAACCGGCGTATTTGGTCTTGATCTCTACCTGCTCGGCAACTTGCGAATCCTCGGCGCCACCACCGGTGACTTCCACCAGTCCGGCGTAATCGATTTCCGGACGACTCAGCAGGTTGAGCAGGTTGTATTCATGGGCCAGAGGAGTCCCGAAACGCTGGGCGATTGCATCACCCTCGGGCGTTCCAGGACGGACCCAGGTGCTTTTCAGTCGTTGCTCTTCGAGCGCGATGCCCTCGCGCTTGGCTTCGAAAGCCGCCCAGCGGTTGTCGTCCACTAGGCCGAGCTCGCGGCCTTTTTCGGTGAGGCGCAGGTCGGCGTTGTCCTCGCGCAGGATCAACCGGTACTCGGCGCGCGACGTGAACATGCGGTAGGGCTCCTGGGTACCCAGGGTAATCAGGTCGTCTACCAGCACGCCGATGTAGGCCTCGTCGCGACGCGGACACCAGGCGTCCCTGCCCTGGGCGCGCAGGGCGGCATTGGCGCCAGCGAGCAGGCCCTGGGCACCGGCTTCTTCGTAGCCAGTGGTGCCGTTGATCTGACCGGCGAAGAACAGGCCGGAGATGACTTTGGTTTCCAGGCTGTACTTCAAGTCGCGTGGATCGAAGTAGTCATATTCGATGGCATAACCAGGACGCACGATATGGGCGTTCTCCATACCGCGAATGGACCGGACGATGTCCAGCTGCACGTCGAATGGCAGCGACGTGGAGATGCCGTTGGGATACAGCTCATTGGTGGTCAGACCTTCCGGCTCTAGGAACACCTGGTGACTGTCCTTGTCGGCGAAGCGGTGGATCTTGTCTTCGATGGACGGGCAGTAGCGCGGACCAATGCCTTCGATCACGCCGGAATACATCGGTGAGCGATCCAGGTTACTGGCGATGATCTCGTGGGTCCGCGTGTTGGTATGGGTGATCCAGCAACTGACCTGGCGCGGGTGTTGTTCCCTGGAGCCGAGGAAGGACATGACCGGGATCGGGGTGTCGCCAGGTTGCTCGGTCATCACCGAGAAATCCACAGAGCGACCGTCGATGCGCGGAGGGGTGCCAGTCTTCAGTCGACCGACACGCAGAGGCAACTCTCGCAGGCGCCGGGCCAGGGCTATGGATGGTGGATCTCCCGCACGGCCGCCGGAATAGTTCTGTAGACCAATGTGGATAAGTCCGCCGAGGAAGGTGCCCGTGGTGAGCACTACAGATTCAGCGAGGAAGCGCAAACCCATCTGAGTCACGACGCCTCTGACCTGGTCGTTCTCGACAATCAGGTCGTCACAGGCCTGCTGGAATATCCACAGGTTCGGCTGGTTCTCGAGAATCTCGCGAATCGCGGCCTTGTAGAGCACGCGGTCAGCCTGAGCACGCGTGGCACGAACGGCTGGGCCCTTGCGGCTGTTCAGCACACGGAACTGGATGCCCCCCAGGTCAGTGGCGATAGCCATCGCGCCGCCGAGGGCATCGATCTCTTTGACCAGATGGCTTTTGCCGATACCACCGATGGCCGGGTTGCAGCTCATCTGGCCGAGGGTTTCCACATTGTGAGTCAGCAGCAGGGTCTTCACGCCCATGCGTGCGGCCGCCAAGGCGGCCTCAGTGCCGGCATGGCCGCCACCGATCACGATCACGTCAAAACGGGAAGGGAAATCCACCACGCACCTCGTGCCTGTTCAAGGCTGGGAAATAGAGAAAGCCGCACAGTATAGGGGAATTCACTCGCTCTCATGAAGCCGTCTGGCCAAAAAATAGCCAACAGCCTTACCTCGCTTTCTCCTTGGGAAGTTATCCAGATGGGGAAAAGTCTCTGTGGGTAAGAATAGAAAAAAGAGAAGAATTTCTTAAAAAGCCTGTTTTTATGTTTATACCTTAGGGGAAGGCTTTTCTGTTGATAAGTCTATCAAGGCCTTTAAGAGCGGTGGTCTCAGAGGATGATAACTCTGTGGCGTTCCTGACCGTAGCCGTTGAGTATGCCGTCAGAAAGCTGTGTATCTATATGGTAGTTATGCACAGGAGATTTATCCCTTGGCTTTTCACCAGGGTTATCGACTGGGTTAAAGGCCAGTTATTAACAGGGTTCCGGCGAACCATTTTCCAGGCGAGAAGGCAGGAACGAACCGCCCGTTTGGCAGGCAGTCGCGTTCTCTGTGGATAAGAAGGGGGGTGGCTTACTTGCCGATGCAGAAACTGGAGAAGATGCGGCCGAGCAGGTCGTCGGAGCTGAATGCGCCGGTGATTTCGCCCAAGGCTTGCTGGGCTTGGCGAAGGTCCTCGGCGAGCAGTTCACCAGCGCCGGCGAGCGTGAGCTGGGAACGACCATGATCAAGGAAGGAACCCGCCTGGCGAAGGGCTTCCAGGTGACGACGACGGGCGCTGAAGCTGCTTTCGGCAGTCTGTTGATAACCCATGCAGGCCTTCAGGTGTTCGCGAAGCAGCTCAAGGCCGTCTCCGGAGCGAGCCGACAGACTGAGGGTGACATGCCCATCGTCGCTGATTTCAAGCGCGCTAGTTTCGCCACTGAGATCGGCTTTGTTTCTGATCAGGGTGACTTTCGCCAGATCCGGCTTCTGGTCAAGGAACTCTGGCCATAGCGCGAAGGGATCGGTCGCTTCAGGCGCGGTAGCGTCCACCACCAGCAGTACCCGATCAGCCTCGCCAATGGCCTTCAGGGCACGCTCGACGCCAATCTTTTCCACATGGTCGTCGGTATCGCGCAGGCCGGCAGTATCTACAACGTGCAGGGGCATGCCATCGATGTGGATATGTTCCCGCAGTACGTCGCGGGTGGTGCCGGCGATTTCGGTCACGATGGCTGCTTCGCGCCCTGCCAGCGCATTCAACAGGCTGGATTTGCCGGCATTGGGGCGACCAGCGATCACTACGGTCATGCCATCGCGCAGCAGAGCGCCCTGGCCTGCTTCACGGATGACTGTGGATAAGTTTTCCCTCACGCCATCCAGCAGGCCCAGCACGTGACCATCAGCGAGGAAATCTATTTCTTCCTCGGGGAAGTCGATGGCGGCTTCCACGTAGATGCGTAGCTCTATCAGCTTCTCGGTCAGTCCATGTACGCGCTTGGAGAACTCCCCCTGCAGCGAGCGCAAGGCATTGCGCGCAGCCTGTTCGGAGCTGGCTTCGATGAGATCGGCGATGGCCTCCGCCTGGGCCAAGTCGAGTTTGTCATTGAGGAATGCACGCTCGCTGAACTCACCAGGACGTGCCTGGCGAGCCCCCAATTCCATACAGCGGCGCAGCAGCAGGTCGAGCACGACCGGGCCGCCATGGCCCTGGAGCTCAAAGACATCTTCTCCAGTGAAGGAGTTGGGGCCTGGAAAATAGAGCGCGATTCCTTGGTCGAGGGTTTGCCCGGAACCATCGAGGAAGGGTCCGTAGTGAGCAAAGCGGGGTTTGGGCGAGCGACCGCTGATGGCTTCGGCAATCCGCGCGGAATGTGGCCCGGATACGCGGACGATGCCCACGCCACCGCGGCCTTGGGCGGTGGCGACGGCGACAATGGTGTCACGGATAGGATTCATCTGTGGATACCTTGGGATCTTCGAATGGCAGATAGCAAGACGCCCCCAGAGGGGGCGTCTTGTTCAAGCTGTCTGGCGTCGCTGTCAGGCTGCTGCCTTCTTGCTGGCCGCCTCGATCTGACGGGTAATGTACCACTGCTGTGCGATCGACAGGACGTTGTTGACCACCCAGTACAGTACCAGGCCGGCCGGGAACCACAGGAAGAAGAAGGTGAAGATGATCGGCATCAGCTTCAGTACCTTGGCTTGCATCGGGTCCGGCGGCGTCGGGTTCAGCTGCTGCTGGATGAACATGGTGGCGCCCATGATGATCGGCAGGATGAAGAACGGATCCTTGATCGACAGGTCGGTGATCCAGAACATCCACGGGGCCTGGCGCATCTCCACGCTTTCCAGCAGTACCCAGTAGAGGGCCAGGAACACTGGCATCTGCACGAGAATCGGTAGGCAGCCGCCCAGCGGGTTGATCTTTTCCTTCTTGTACAGCTCCATCATCGCCTGGGACATCTTCTGGCGATCGTCACCGAACTGTTCTTTCAGGGCTTGGAGCTTCGGCGACACGGCACGCATACGCGCCATGGATCGATAGCTGGCTGCCGAGAGCGGGAAGAATGCAGCCTTGATCAGGATGGTCAGGACGATGATCGACCAGCCCCAGTTGCCCAGCAGGCTGTGGATATGTTGCAAGAGCCAGAAGATCGGCTGTGCGATGAACCACAGGAAGCCGTAATCGACGGTGAGTTCCAGGCCCGGGGAGAGTTCCTTGAGGTGATCCTGGGTCTTCGGACCGGCGTAGAGAATCGCGGACGTTTCGGCCGAAGCACCTGCTGGCACGCTCAGCGAGGGGCCTACGAAGCCGACGATGTAGTTGCCGCGGGAGTCCTTGCGGGTCTGGATGGCGTTGTTCTGGTCCTTAGGTGCGACCCAGGCGGTCACGAAGTAGTGCTGCAGCCAGGCGACCCAGCCTCCCTGCACGGTTTCCTTGAAAGACTGCTTGTCCATGTCTTTCATGGAAAGTTTCTTGTACGGCTCGTCCGGAGTCCAGACTGCAGCGCCCAGGTAGGTGGACACGCCAGTGGCTGTGGTCGCGGAAGGATCGGCGCTGGCGTCACGCTTGAGCTGGGCATACATGCTGCCGGACCAGGGCTGGGCGCTCTGGTTGTCGACCTTGTAGGCCACCTGCAGCTCGTACTTGCCGCGATTCAGGGTGAAGCGCTTGGTGTAGTTCACACCGGCTTCGCTGAAAGTCAGGTCGACTACCAGTTGTTCCTGACCATCGGCCAGCTTGTAGCTGCGCTGAGTGGCGCTATACATGGGGCGACCGTTGGCCCGGGCGTCCGGACCATTGGCACCGACCAAGCCGCTTTGGGCCTGGTAGAGGCGCTCACCACCATTGTCGAACAGCTGGAATGGCACATTCGGATGATCCTGGCGGCGCGGGTACTTCGGCAGGGTCAGCTGGACGATGTCACCGCCATTCGGATCGATGGCCAGGCTCAGTACGTCGGTTTCAACACGGATCAGTTCGCTGCTGGGAGCGACGGTCTGGGGAGTTGCCGGTTCGCTGCGCTCAGCGCTGGCGGTCGGCACGTCGTCGCCGGACTTGGCGGTTGAGTTGTCGTCCGGCAGCGTCGCTTGCACGGAGCTTGCGCTGTTGCCTGCACTCGGCAGGGCGGCTTGGCCGTAGTCCTGGTTCCACTGCAGAACCATCAGGTAGGACACGATTGCCAGGGCGACGATCAGGATCGAGCGTTGAATATCCATGATTACTCGGCCATCGAAGGGGGTTGGGGAGTGTTGGCGGGTGGCACCGGGTCATAGCCGCCCGGATTCCACGGATGACAGCGGCCCAGCCGACGCAGGGTCAGCCAGCCGCCACGCAGGATGCCATGTTGTTCGATGGCCTCCTGCGCGTAGCAGGAACAACTGGGATAGAAACGACAGTGACTGGCCATCAGTGGACTGATGGCGTAGCGATAGAACTGGATCGGAGCGAGGGCCAGTTTACGCATGGGGACTGTCGGACACCCCTGATCCGGGAGAAGGTTCAGGGCGAGTCCGGCTGCGCGCGAGGCGTTTCCAGAGTTTGCCGAACTGATGTCTCAGCTCAGGATTCTCCAGATCGCCAATACCTTTGCGCGCCACGATGACGATGTCCCACCCGACCAGTAACTCAAGGTTTTGGCGGAAGGATTCGCGAATCTGGCGTTTTAGGCGATTGCGCTCGACGGAAAGCTTGACGCTTTTCTTGCCGATCACCAGACCCAGGCGGGGGTGATCAAGGCCGTTGTCACGCGCGAGGAGCAGGACGTGCTTGCCGGGAACCTTTCCGGTGGGTGAGTCGAAGACTGCCTTGAACTGTCGGGGTATCAGCAGTCGCTTTTCCCGATCGAAGCCCTGACTCACCACCCGTTCCGGATAAATCAGACGGTCAGGCGCTTGCGGCCCTTGGCGCGACGACGCGACAGGACTTGACGGCCGTTCTTGGTGGCCATGCGGGCACGGAAACCGTGGGTGCGAGCGCGCTTGATGGTGCTGGGTTGGAAAGTGCGTTTCATGATGCTTTTACCTGGTGGTCACTACGGGCCGGAAGTGGCCCCCGTTTAAAGAGACCGGCAATTCTAGTGAAACCGTGCGGGCAGGTCAATTTCCAACCAGCGCTGTCGAGTAAAAGAATATAGAAGAAAGGGAAATTTAAAAAAGCTTGGTTATGTTTCTTATAAATGTGCCTGAGCCTTGCCTGTGGACAACCAGGCACAGACCGCATCCCATCTGCGTGCGAGTCGACTAACAACCTTGTCAGAAAGAGGTGGTCTGGCTGTGGGGGATCTGGGTAGAAGCTGGGGGTGAATCGCGATGTTACCCACAGGCGGGTTATGCAGGCACTTTTCCCCAGGGGAGAAGGCTGGGTTATGGCGTGGTTATCCACAAGATTCATGCCAGACACAGCGTCATTCTGCGCAGTGAATAACATATTGATTTTATTCATCCATCCGACATTTTTCGTGTGGATAACTCTTCCTGTCGCCGCTACAATGACGGCTGTTTTGTTTGAGTCCGGCATCATTCCGACTTGGGGGACATCCGTGTCAGTGGAACTTTGGCAGCAGTGCGTGGAGCTCTTGCGCGATGAGCTGCCTGCCCAGCAATTCAACACCTGGATCCGCCCATTGCAGGTTGAAGCCGATGGAGACGAACTGCGCGTTTACGCGCCGAATCGGTTCGTGCTCGATTGGGTCAACGAGAAGTACATGGGGCGGCTCCTCGAGTTGCTCGGCGAACGGGGCAACGGCCTGGCGCCTGCTCTTTCATTATTAATAGGCAGTAAGCGCAGCCCAGCTCCGCGGAAGGCACCACCGCCTCCGCCTCCGGTCATGGCGCCTCCGCCACCCCCTCCTGCCGCACCATCGCATAAGCGCATCGAGACCGTGGAAGAAACCCGCGACAATCTCGATCCGTTGGCATCGGCGGTATCTGCACCGGCGATCCGTACGGAGCGCTCCGTGCAAGTGGAAGGGGCGTTGAAGCACACCAGTTACCTGAATCGCACTTTCACCTTCGAGAACTTCGTCGAGGGCAAGTCCAACCAGCTTGCCCGCGCGGCGGCCTGGCAGGTGGCGGATAATCCCAAGCATGGCTACAACCCACTGTTCCTTTATGGCGGTGTGGGTCTGGGTAAAACTCACCTGATGCACGCTGTGGGTAACCACCTGCTGAAGAAGAATCCGAATGCCAAGGTGGTTTACCTGCATTCCGAGCGATTCGTCGCAGACATGGTCAAGGCTCTTCAGCTGAATGCCATCAACGAGTTCAAGCGTTTCTATCGATCTGTAGACGCGCTGCTCATCGACGACATTCAGTTCTTCGCCCGCAAGGAGCGTTCGCAGGAGGAGTTTTTCCACACCTTCAACGCCCTGTTGGAGGGCGGTCAGCAGGTGATTCTCACCAGTGACCGCTACCCGAAGGAAATCGAAGGCCTAGAAGAGCGCCTGAAGTCCCGCTTCGGCTGGGGTTTGACGGTAGCGGTCGAACCGCCGGAGTTGGAAACCCGTGTCGCCATCCTGATGAAGAAGGCCGAGCAGGCCAAGGTCGATCTGCCGCACGACGCCGCGTTCTTCATCGCTCAGCGTATTCGTTCCAACGTGCGCGAACTGGAAGGTGCGCTGAAACGTGTGATTGCCCACGCCCACTTCATGGGCCGGGATATCACCATCGAACTGATCCGTGAGTCACTCAAGGATCTCCTGGCCTTGCAGGACAAGTTGGTCAGCATCGATAACATCCAGCGCACTGTAGTCGAGTACTACAAGATCAAGATGTCCGACATGCTCTCCAAGCGCCGCTCGCGTTCGGTGGCTCGGCCGCGGCAAGTCGCCATGGCGCTGTCCAAGGAATTGACGAACCACAGTCTTCCGGAGATCGGCGATGCGTTCGGCGGACGAGACCACACCACGGTGCTCCACGCCTGTCGTAAGATTGCTCAACTAAGGGAATCCGACGCGGACATCCGCGAGGATTACAAGAATCTGCTGCGCACATTGACCACCTGACCGCAGCCCAAGAGGCAAGGGACTAGACCATGCATTTCACAATTCAACGCGAAGCCCTGTTGAAACCCCTGCAACTGGTCGCCGGCGTCGTCGAGCGCCGCCAGACCTTGCCGGTCCTCTCCAACGTGCTGCTGGTAGTCGAAGGCCAGCAGCTGTCGTTGACCGGCACTGACCTCGAGGTCGAGCTGGTTGGGCGCGTTGCCCTGGAAGAACTGGCTGAGCCGGGCGAGATCACCGTACCGGCCCGTAAGCTGATGGACATCTGCAAGAGCCTGCCCAGCGACGCGCTGATCGACATCCGTCTCGACGAGCAGAAGCTGTTGATCAAGGCTGGCCGCAGCCGCTTCACGCTCTCGACGCTGCCGGCGAACGATTTCCCGACTGTGGAAGAAGGTCCAGGCTCACTGAATTTCAGTCTCGTGCAGAGCAAGCTGCGTCGGCTAATCGAACGCACCAGTTTTGCCATGGCTCAGCAGGACGTTCGTTACTACCTCAACGGCATGTTGCTGGAGGTGAATGCCGGTGTCTTGCGTGCCGTTGCCACAGACGGTCACCGACTGGCCATGTGTGCCATGGAAGCCGGGCTTGAAGGTGTCGACCGGCACCAGGTCATTGTGCCGCGCAAAGGCATTCTGGAACTGGCTCGCCTGCTGACAGAGCAGGATGGTGAAGTTCGCATTGTGCTCGGCCAGCACCATATCCGCGCTACTACCGGCGAGTTCACCTTCACCTCCAAACTCGTGGACGGTAAGTTTCCGGATTACGAGCGCGTGCTTCCTCGTGGCGGTGACAAGCTGGTAATCGGTGACCGCCAGGCGCTGCGCGAAGCCTTCAGCCGTACTGCGATCCTTTCCAACGAAAAGTACCGTGGTATTCGCCTGACGCTTGCTTCCGGCCTGCTGAAGATCCAGGCGAACAACCCCGAGCAGGAGGAGGCAGAGGAAGAAGTAGCGGTGGATTACAACGGCAGTAACCTGGAGATTGGTTTCAACGTGAGCTACCTTCTGGACGTACTGGGCGTGATGTCCACCGAGCAGGTTCGTCTGATTCTGTCCGATGCGAACAGCAGTGCCCTGGTGCAGGAAGCTGGCAACGACGACTCCTCCTATGTCGTAATGCCGATGCGTCTGTAACGACTCAATGTCCCTTAGCCGTATCTCGGTCACCGGTGTGCGCAACCTGCAGCCGGTGACCCTCTCCCCCTCCCCCCGCATCAACATTCTCTACGGCGCTAACGGCAGCGGAAAAACCAGCCTGCTGGAAGCAATACACCTCCTCGGTCTTGCCCGTTCGTTTCGCAGTACTAGGCTGCAACCAGTCATTCAGTATGAACAGTCTGCGTGCACGGTGTTTGGTCAAGTCAGCCTTGCTGAGGGTGGGCAGAGTAGTTTGGGGATTTCCCGGGATCGTCAGGGCGAGTTCCAGATTCGCATCGATGGGCAAAATGCAAAAAGTGCTGCCCAGCTGGCTGAGACCCTGCCGCTTCAGCTGATCAATCCGGACAGTTTTCGTCTGCTTGAAGGTGCTCCGAAGATACGTCGACAGTTCCTCGATTGGGGAGTGTTCCACGTGGAACCTCGGTTCCTTCCAGCTTGGCAACGACTGCAGAAGGCGCTTAGGCAGCGGAACTCGTGGCTCCGGCATGGTACACTGGACGCCGCTTCGCAGGCGGCTTGGGACCGGGAACTATGCCTGGCCAGTGATGAGATAGACCAGTATCGCCGGGCCTACATCCAGGCGTTGAAACCGGTCTTTCAACAGACTCTTGCTGACCTGGTGGAACTCGATAGTCTCACGCTTAGTTATTACCGTGGCTGGGACAAGGATCGGGAGCTATCCGAAGTGCTGGCCACTTCCCTTCTCCGCGATCAACAAATCGGTCACACCCAGGCCGGACCGCAACGCGCAGATCTGCGATTGCGTTCAGGTGCACATAGCGCGTCCGACATACTGTCGCGCGGTCAACAGAAACTAGTGGTTTGCGCCTTGCGAATCGCGCAGGGCCATTTGGTGAACCATACGAAACGTGGCCAGTGCATCTACCTAGTTGACGACTTACCGTCAGAGTTGGACGAGCAGCATCGGCAATCACTTTGCCGTTTGCTGGAAGATTTGGATTGCCAGGTGTTCATTACCTGCGTTGACCATGAATTTCTGAGGGATGGCTGGCGCACGGATACGCCAGTTGCCATGTTCCACGTGGAACATGGCTGTATCAGCCCCACGATCATCGGGAGTGAAGCATGAGCGAGAATAGAACGTACGACTCTTCCAGCATCAAGGTGCTGAAGGGGCTGGATGCCGTACGCAAACGCCCCGGTATGTACATCGGCGACACCGATGATGGGACAGGTCTACACCACATGGTGTTCGAGGTCGTTGATAACTCGATCGACGAAGCGCTTGCCGGCTTCTGCTCGGAAATTAGCATCACCATCCACACTGACGAATCCATCACCGTTCGCGACAACGGTCGTGGCATTCCGGTAGATATCCATAAGGAAGAAGGGGTTTCTGCCGCTGAGGTCATCATGACCGTTCTGCACGCGGGTGGTAAGTTCGACGACAATACCTACAAGGTGTCTGGCGGCCTCCACGGAGTGGGTGTGTCCGTTGTGAACGCCCTCTCCGAAGAGCTACGTCTTACCATCCGTCGTGCCGGTCAGGTCTGGGAACAGATCTACCGCCATGGCGTTCCGCAGTTCCCGTTGCGCCCGGTGGGCGAGACCGATGGTACCGGCACCGAAGTGCATTTCAAGGCGTCGTCTGAGACGTTCAGCAACATCCACTTCAGCTGGGACATCCTGGCCAAGCGCCTGCGTGAACTGTCCTTCCTCAACTCGGGCGTAGGCATCGTGCTGCGCGACGAGCGCAGTGGAAAGGAAGAGCTGTTCAAGTACGAAGGCGGCCTAAAGGCTTTCGTCGAGTATCTGAACACCAACAAGACCATCGTTAACGAGGTCTTCCACTTCAATGTTCAGCGCGAAGAAGACGGCGTTGGTGTAGAAGTCGCCCTGCAATGGAACGACAGCTTCAACGAAAACCTCCTCTGCTTCACCAATAACATTCCTCAGCGTGACGGTGGCACCCATCTGGCGGGCTTCCGCTCCGCGCTTACCCGTAACCTGAACAACTACATCGAACAGGAAGGCCTGGCGAAGAAGTACAAGATCGCCACCACTGGTGACGATGCGCGCGAAGGTCTGACTGCCATTATTTCGGTAAAGGTGCCGGATCCCAAGTTCAGCTCCCAGACCAAGGACAAACTTGTTTCCTCCGAAGTGAAAACCGCGGTGGAACAGGAAATGGGCAAGTTCTTCGCTGACTTCCTGCTGGAAAACCCGAACGAAGCCAAGGCCGTAGTCGGGAAGATGATCGACGCCGCACGCGCCCGAGAGGCGGCGCGCAAGGCTCGTGAGATGACCCGCCGCAAGGGTGCCCTGGACATCGCCGGTTTGCCGGGAAAACTGGCCGACTGCCAGGAGAAAGACCCTGCCCTTTCCGAACTCTACATCGTGGAGGGTGATTCCGCCGGTGGCTCGGCGAAGCAAGGCCGCAACCGCAAGACCCAGGCGATCCTGCCGCTCAAGGGCAAGATCCTCAACGTAGAGAAAGCCCGTTTCGACAAGATGCTGTCCTCCCAGGAAGTCGGCACCCTGATTACTGCACTAGGCTGCGGGATCGGGCGTGAGGAGTACAACATCGAGAAGCTGCGCTACCACAACATCATTATCATGACCGACGCTGACGTCGACGGTTCGCACATCCGAACCCTGCTGCTGACGTTCTTCTTCCGGCAGATGCCAGAGCTGATCGAGCGCGGCTACGTCTACATCGCGCAGCCGCCGCTGTACAAAGTGAAGAAGGGCAAGCAGGAGCAGTACATCAAGGATGACGAGGCCATGGATGAGTACATGACCCAGTCGGCCCTGGAAGACGCCAGCCTGCATGTCAACGAGAATGCACCTGGTCTCTCCGGTGAAGCCCTCGAGCGTCTGGTGAACGATTACCGCAACGTGATGCGCACACTCAAACGCCTGTCGCGCCTGTATCCCCAGGACCTGACTGAGTACATGATCTACATGCCACGTGTCAGTGTTGATCAGCTCTCCGACCAGGCGGCGATGCAAGCCTGGCTGGAAGGCTTGCAGGCGCGTCTGAAGGCCGCGGAGAAGTCGGGTCTGACCTACACTGCCAGCCTTCGTGAAGACCGCGAGCGTCACTTGTGGTTGCCGGAAGTTGAGCAAACTGCTCATGGTCTCTCCCACTACATAACCTTCAACCGGGATTTCTTCGCCAGCAACGACTACCGCCAGGTGACCGAGCTGGGCGACCAGCTCAATAACTTGCTGGAAGATGGTGCCTACGTGCAGCGTGGTGAGCGCAAGAAACCGGTGACGAGCTTCAAGGAAGCACTGTCCTGGCTGATGACCGAAAGCACCAAGCGTCACACCATCCAGCGCTATAAAGGGCTGGGTGAGATGAACCCGGAGCAGCTGTGGGAAACCACCATGGACCCGACTGTCCGTCGCATGCTCAAGGTCACCATCGAAGACGCCATCGCCGCCGACCAGATCTTCAACACCTTGATGGGTGACGCCGTCGAGCCGCGTCGTGACTTCATCGAGAGCAACGCCCTGGCGGTGTCGAACCTCGACGTCTGACGTACTGTGAACGGGCATATTAATTGTCGCGTTTGAGCGGAATTAATGTCGCGACCCAACCCGAAGCCCCGGCCTCTGCGCCGGGGTTTTTCTTTTAGGTCGGCCAGCTCTTGGCGCCCTGCCCGTCCGAACTAGGGATGACGAACTGCACTCGCGGAGCTGATGGGCGAAGCGTTCGAACCTCTTTGCGGGTTCTTCGGAAATGACGCCATGCTGAGGCAGGCAGGCAGGCAGGCAGGCAGGCAGGCAGGGTGTAGGTCGGCAAAGTTAAGTAATTCGGCGAAAGTACCTACATCCTGCTAAAAGCCCCTGCTGGTTGTAAGACCAGCAGGGGCTTTTAGCATTGAAGGAATGATGCCAGCTGCTTCAGTTGGTGACCTTCACTATGGTGCTGTATGTACGAACCTTAAAAATCTTGGTCGGCTTTTCGTATCTGTTGATACACCGCCCTCATCAGATGGCTTGCAGCAACATTCCTAAACGCCTCATCGTTCATCAGGCGCACGAAGATTTCTTCGTTGCCGTCCATGCGCTCAATGAACAGGTTCTCAAGCTGCTTGTTGAACACCGGCTCGAAGTTTTCGATGCTGTTGGCCATGACTGCCTGTCGCAACTGCTCATTGGCCACGGCAGTTTCACGGACTTGATCGAAGAAGAGCTGGTCTGCAGGAGTGAACTCTGTTCCGAAGCGCTCATTGAGCTTTCCAACCAAGGTCGAAAGCTGCACATCCTCGTCTGCTTGACCTGTGCCTACGTTGGTCGGGCCCTCAAGCGCATCCGCCTCGCCCGCCTTCAGATCAATCGCCCCCTCGCTGATTTTTTGCAGGCGGTAGTACTTGAGCTCGACTTCGTCGTCGACCTGCACCGTCCGGTTGTCCGTCGTGCGTGGCAGCTTGGTCAGGAGGAAACGGGTATAGGTGTACAGCTTCTCGTGATCGGAGTCCTGGTAAGGCACGATCTGAGAAACAAAGCTGTACAGATTGCGGAAGCTGACCAGCTGCCCCTTGAACAGGTTTTGGTCTTCTTCCCCGAGTTTCTTGAATCGCTCAATCGCAAGATCGAGAAGGCCATTCAATTTCTTGTGCTCGCCACCAGTAGGGTTCAGGCGATTGCGGAACCAAATCTCGCACCAAGCGCTGACCTCTGCCCCGGTGTAAATTTTCCAGCCAGCCAGAGTATGTGCCAACGTGTTGAGTTGTTGCGGATCGGTGTCGTCGCCCTTGTCCGTTGTCTCGTAATAGGGCTTGAAGGCGGTGTAGATGTCCGCAGGTTCGTTGACAAAATCGAGCACGAAAGTGTCAGTCTTACCGCGTGTCGTGCGATTTAGGCGCGAAAGTGTCTGTACCGCCTGGATGCCGGATAAACGCTTGTCGACGTACATGCTGTGCAACAGTGGCTGGTCAAAGCCCGTCTGGTACTTCTCGGCCACCAGCAAGACTTGGTATTCCTCGGTGTTGAACTTCTCCGGCAGCTCAGATTCCTTGATGCCGCTGTTCATGCTCACTTCGGTGAATTTCTTGTCGGCAAACTCTTTGAGCGTGATTTCGCCGGAGAAAGCCACAAGCGATTTCACGTCGGTGTATCCCTTGTCTTTGATGTACTTGTCGAACCCCAGCTTGTAGCGCACGGCGTGTTCGCGCGAGCCAGTCACCACCATCGCTTTGGCCCTGCCGCCAATCTTGTGGCGGGTATGGGTGCGGAAGTGCTCCACGATCACTTCTACCTTCTGCGCGATCTCGTAGTCGTGAAACTCGACGAAACGCGCCAGTGCGCGGGCGGCCTTGCGGCGCGGTACCTCCGGATCAGCCTCCACCTTCTGGATCAGCTTGTAGTAGCGCTTGTAACAGGTGTAGTGGGCCAATACGTCGTGAATGAAGCCTTCCTCGATGGCTTGCCGCATGCTGTAGTGGTGGAACGGCGCTTTGCCGTTGGGGCCGGGCTCGTTGAAAACGGCCAGGGTCTTGAACTTGGGCGTCGCCGTGAAGGCAAAGAAACTCAGGTTGGGTTGTTTGGCGCGCTTGAGCTGCTCACGCAGTAGCTCCTTCTTTGCCTCTTCGCTCAAGGCATCGTCGTCCATATCCAGCAACTGCTCAGCAATGGCGGATTCAATGCCATCCTTGTTCAGGATCTTGCGCAGCTCCATCGCCGTTTCACCGCTCTGCGAGCTGTGCGCCTCGTCTACGATCACCGCGAAACGCTTGCCTGCTGTCGAGATGGCCACCCCTTTGCCGTTGGCTTCCATCGTGCGAATGGCTTGGGTGATGAAGGGAAACTTCTGGATGGTGGAAATGATGATCGGCACGCCATCGGCCAGCGCCTTGGCCAACTGCTGCGTATTTTCGTCGATCTTCTGCACCACACCCAGCTTGTGCTCAAACTGGAAGATCGTGTCTTGCAGCTGTTGATCCAGCACGCGCCGGTCGGTGATCACCACCACTGAATGAAAGATTTTCTCGTTGTAGGCATCATGCAGGCTGGAGAGACGGTGTGCGAGCCAGGCTATGGAGTTTGATTTGCCTGAACCAGCGGAATGCTGGATCAAGTAGTTGTGCCCCGAACCATGCACTTGCGCATGGTCGGTCAGTGCTCGCACCGCATCCAACTGGTGGTAGCGTGGGAAAATCATCGACTCCTTACTATGGCGCTTGATGCCTTTTTCGGTCACGACGGTCTTTTCCTCGACGTCCAGATGGATGAACCGAGCAAGGACGTCCATCAAGCTGTCGCGCGTAAGCACCTTGCGCCACAGGTAGGCGGTACGCACATCGCCTTCAACAGGCGGGTTACCGGCACCGTGGTCATGTCCAAGGTTGAAAGGCAGGAAGAATGTGTCCTTGCCCTCCAGCTTGGTTGTCATGAAGACCAATTCGGTGTCTACGGCAAAATGCACCAAGCAACGCTGCTTGAAGGCGAACAACTGCTCATTGGGATCGCGCTCAAAGCGGTACTGGTACTTTGCGTTCTCCACGTTCCAGCGTGTGGCCGACATAGGGTTCTTCAGCTCAAGCGTGGCCACAGGCAGGCCATTCACCGCCAACACTACGTCGGGGATGGCCCCACTCTTGGTGTTGACCTGCCGCACGATGGTCAGGCGGTTGTCGTCGTAACGCTCGGTACTTGCGGGGTCGAGTCCAGTGTTGGGCGCAAAGTAGGCCAACCGCACCGTCTTGCCCACGCACTTGAATCCTTCACGCAAGATCGCCAGCGCGCCTTTAAGGGCAAGCTCTTTCACCAAGCTATCCAACAAAAACGCTGAGGCTTTGGCTGCGTCGAGTTGGGTCAGACGAGTCCAGATCTTTGGCTGCGTCTTCTGCACAAAAGCAACGACATCTGCCGGGAATAGCGCGATATCCGGATTGTAGGTGTTAGGGTCACCCTTCTCGTACCCTCCTTGGCTTACCAGCGTGTGCTCGATGTCGTTTTCAAAGTCGATTTCTTTGTGCATCTTCCCACCCTTAAATGCATTCGATTCGGCCTGTTAGCGAATCACTTCAATATTGCTGTTTTCCAAATCCGCCAGCGCGATGCCATTGAGGTCGGCATAGCGGTAGTGGCGTATCGTGTGATCGCGCTGAAGGTACTTGCCATCCTCATCCAGATACGGCATCGGGTCTGGATGATTGCTCAAAACCTACTTGGTGGCATGAATAGCACTGCGCTTGGTGGTATAGGCATTGATGGTCGCGTGCAGCGCCTTGAGCCAATCCACACTGGCTTTCAACTGATCTGGTACGTCGTGCGGGATGCTCTCTGACTTGAACTCAAGGCAGTACACATGCAGCTTGCTCTTGCGGAGGTTGAACACCACGAAGTCACAACGCTTCGACCAGGGCTTGGCGGTATCGTCCAGAAAGTGAAACAGCGGCAGCGATGAGCCTTTCTTCTTGGTGTCCAGCTTGATCACCAAGGTCTCGCCCGTGGTCTGCAAGCTCACCTTGTACTCGATGGGCTTGCTGCCGCTTTGGCCGAACACCTTCTCCTTCAGTACAACTTCGCTGCTACTTGCCTGCTGCTGGCCGTAGTGGTTGGTGTTCAGGTAGGACTTCAGGCAGTTGAAATAGCCTTGCGCATTCAACGCCATTTGGGTTTACCTTCATTCATGAGGTAATCCCTTCGGCGGGTTGCGGAATCTCAAAACCGCGCACGTCGATTTTTCCGGTGACGGAATTGGTGATTAGTGCTGATCGGTATTCCTTGAGCTTTTCAATGGCATTTCCTACCTTCTGCATCTGCATGGAGATATTCGAAGCTACAGAATCAATATATTTGGCAATAGAGATTTGCTCAGGCTTGGGGGGCAAAGGAAAAGGAAGGTTCTTTAAAGTATCCTGTCCAATATTTTGCATGGAACCACTTGTGCCGGTGGCATGACGCTCATAGTGATATCTTGCGATAGATGATCTGAGAAACCTCACCAAATACTCGGAATCGACTATAGGAGCTACTTTCATTCGATATAGCTTGTCGCAAAGAAGAAGGCGGGGGCGAACGTTTTTTACGAGCGCAGCGCTGCCAAGCAGTTCTTTTGTATTGGCCCGACTAACCAAGATATCGCCGTCTTTAAGTTCATATTGAGTTAGCGGTAGTAAGTCGTCTGGCAGAGCTTTGTTTTCCGTGCTATCGAAAGTCTCACCATTTACGCAGCCAACCTTCATAACGCCCCATTGCTCATCATCCGCAGGATCACTGTTGCATTGTGGTGACCATCCCTGCTCTAGCGCTTCGATTGCAAAGCGCACACGAGTAAATTTCCAATGCGCTGGAATCACCCCCAACCATGCTACCCCTGAATCCTCCATCGGCACCGACGGATCAAGTCCCTTGGTGACGGCATGGCTGATCAGCGCCGTGCGCTTTTCGGCCAGCTTGTCGAGCAGGGATTTTTTCTTCGCGATCAGCGCATCGATTTGCGCGGTCTTGAAATCGAGGAAGCGAGCGATGGCTTTTTGCTCTTCCAACGGCGGCTCTACAGCTGGAATCCGAACAAGGTCACTTGCGTTGATGGCCGGATAGCTAACCCCAACCGAATTAGCAACCACATCGCCAACAAATCCATTGGATTGGAGTAGGTAGGCTGCAAATCCGGAGAATAGGTTTTCTCTTGGTCTAATAACCGCAAACCCGGTCGAAACGACCATGTTTTCCTGAGGCTTACAAATGGGGGCGATTGCCTTGAGATAAGTGCGAACGGTGGAAACGATAATGTCTCCATCTTTTACCTTACGTCTGGCGCGGGATGGCGCCTTCTCAAAAGGCATTGATTCTGTTTTTTCAATTCCATTTATCAAAGAGACGCTTGAAATATCGATGTACTCGATTTCCAAATCAGGGTCGGTTCGCTCGTCAAGAGCCTCGTCATTGTGTGAGGCCACATTTTTTATGCGCTTGAATTCCCAATGCTCTGGAATTTCCTTAAGCCAAGCACAACGAGTCTGTTTGTACTTCTTATACGCGGGGTAAAGAGCCATCACACTACCTCGCTCAGCATTGCCATGATATCTTTTTCCAGCTGGCCGATTTCGCCCGCTATCACCTCCAAAGGACGCGGTGGCTGGTAAACATAGAAGTGCCGGGTCAGTGGGATTTCATAGCCCACCTTGGTTTTGCTGTGGTCAATCCAGGCATCGTGCACATGCGGTAGGACTTGAGCCTTGAGGTAGTCCTCGCAGTGGTCTTTGACCAAGGCCAGCAGTTTGTCGTGGCCAGTTTCGTTGTCGTAGCCCAGCGGAAGCGGCAACTCAATGTCGCCCGGTAAAGCCACGATTTCAGTATCGCGCAGGTCGGCATCCGGTTCCGGGTTGCCTTTGGAGTCCAAACAGATGTCGGCCTTGGGGTCACGCTCAGACAGTGCTGCCAGGATGGCTTTCTTGACCGGCGCACCGACCTTGATGGCTGCCATTTTCAGGGCGGCTTCGATCACTGCGTAGAAGGCGGTACGATTGCGGTACAGCGCTTCACTGTCCATGCCTTCGAGGGCGGCTTTGATGGCCGCCTGTGTTTCTTGGCCTGCTGCGATTTCCGCGCGGTAGGTAGCCTCATCCTTACGCTTCTTGCTACTGGCCAGATTGACGAAGGCGCTCTGCTCATCCAGCTTGGCGATCCGCTCAGCACTGGCCTGGAAGTTCAAACGTAGTGGGCGCTCAACGGTGATCTTAAGGAAGCCAAACTCGCGGTTATCGAAGATCTTGCTGCAAACCCTGCGTTCAGCCTTACTGTCCACCAATACTTCGCTTTCCGCATCGTGGTCGTGCTCGGCGTAGAGACGCACCAGTTCCTTGATATGGTCATCCGAGAGCTCGTTGCGCTTGTTGCCCAGGCTCTTGTCCATTTTCTTGAAATGGCGTGTGCCGTCGATCAACTGCACCTTACCTTGGCGGTGTACTGGCTTCTTGTTGGTTACGATCCAGACATAGGTGTAGATGCCGGTGTTGTAGAACATCTGGTCTGGCAGGGCGACGATGGCGTCCAGCATGTCTCGCTCGATAATCCAGCGGCGAATATTGGACTCGCCTGATCCGGCGTCACCCGTGAATAGGGGGGAACCATTGAATACGATAGCGATCTTGGAGCCGTCGCCACCGACGTTCTTGCCATCGATCAGCTTGGGCGGCTGGTGCATCTTAGAGATCATGTGCTGCAAAAAGAGCAGCGAGCCGTCGTTGATGCGTGGCAGGCCTGCGCCGAAACGTCCATAGAAGCCGTGATTGCTGTATTCCTCGCGGACGTAATCTTCTTCAGGTTTCCACTCCACCCCAAAAGGTGGATTGGCCAGCATGTAGTGGAATTTTTTACCCGGATGCCCATCGTGCGGCACAAAACCATTGGTCTTGTTCTTAGCATTCTTGATGCCCAAGGTATCGCCGTAGATCAGGTTATTGATCGGCTCGTCCTTGATCAGCAAGTCTGAACAACAGATGGCGTAGGACTCGGGGTTGTATTCCTGGCCGAACAACTCGATGTTTGCATCTGGGTTCAGGCCGTTTGTGAAGCCGTCACCGCAGATGAACTTCTCCGATTCGGACAGCATGCCGCCAGTACCGGCGGTGGGGTCATACACGCTGCGATAAATGCCTTTTTCGTAGATGCCGTCCTCGCCGGTGAACAGCAACTGCACCATGAGGCGAATGACTTCCCGTGGAGTGAAGTGATCCCCTGCTTCTTCGTTGGCTTGTTCGTTGAACTTACGCACCAGCTCTTCGAACAGATAGCCCATCTGCAAATTGCTGATGGCCTTGGGCGAGAGATTGATGTCTGCGGAGCAGAACTCCTTGATGATGAGGTAGAGCCGGTTCGCCTCGTCTAGCTTGGCGATCTCGGTTTCAAACTCGAACTTGTCGAATATGTCGCGGGCGCGCGGCGAGAAGCCCTGGATGTAGGCGATTAAGTTGCCAGCAATGTTGGGCGCATCGCCCAGCAGCTTCTCAAATGTGAAGCCACTGGTGTTGAACAGTTCTTGCTTGCGGTCGGTAGCGGCGATGCGTGAGAGCGCCTTCTCCAGCGCAGGGCCGGTGATGCCTTTGTCTTCCAGGCGTTTCTTTTCGTCCAGCACCTTCTGCTTGTTCTCAGCCAGCACCAGATCAAAGCGACGCAGCACAATCAGCGGCAGCATCACACGACGGTACTGTGGCGGACGATAGGGCCCACGCAGCTTGTTGGCGATATTCCAGATGAAGCCGACTAGGTTTTGATGTTGAGCATTTTGCATGAGCAGTTCCTGAAAAGTGTTCGATTCGCTGCGGATGTGTCTTCATGCCATTAACACGTGACTGATCCGCTTTTGGCTTAGTGCTGATCTATTCGAGTGACCAGAAGTCTTTGGTTAGCTCGGCTTGCCGGATTCGTAATTGCTCAATTTCCATTTGGATTTGCGCTTCTTCATCGAACGCATGAGCCATCGTCTGCATTTCCTCAATCGAGGCCACGGGAATTTGCATTTCTTTGAGAGCAGAAAGCTGAATGGAGGGAATCGAGGCGCCCACTGCCATGCGACTCAGCAACCCCTGCCCCATCGCTGAGCGCAGATAGATCAATAGCGCCTCGGGGGGATAGATTTCGGGGAATCGGCTGCGTAACACAACTAGGGACTGCCCCGCGATCCAGCCGCTGTCGCCTGGATTGGGAACGGGGCCGGCGATGCCTGCTTTGCCAACGACGCCCTTGAAGGTCATCAGGATGTCATTCGGCCTGATGAAGTAGGTGTCCGCCTTGGGGGAGTCCAAGTCAAACAGGGTCTCCTTGCCGGCACTATGGATGTAGCCGAATTGGGGAAGATCCTGGGCCAGCACTTCCATCACCTCGGCTCCGGATGAGGCCGTGGCATGTTGGCGCGGGCGCAGGATCTCGAAGAGCTCTCCCAGTTTGCGAGTCGGGTAGCGTTCTAGGGCTGTGTTTAGTTGACGTGTTGATTCGTCCAGTACGTAGCGGCCGACCTCCAGTCCGAAGTCGTTTGCTGCAATCTCCTCGACCATGACGCTGATGGCCATCGGCGAAGCGGTGCCATCCTCGACTAGCTGCACCAGTCTGGCGATGTTTTTCAGTTCGCAGCGTCTCTTGGCTGTCACTTCTCGGAATTCGTCAGCGTTCGCATTTACAAAACGGATGGTGTGACTCCGGTGGTCGCTGTTCAGGACAAGGATGTTTACCGGAATGCTGGTGTGGCTGCACAACCCCGGCGGAAGCGCCACGACGGCTTGCAGGTAGCCGTGCTTGATCAGGTCTTCGCGCAGCTGCTTTTCGGCTCCTTTGCCAAAGAGCACGGAGTTCGGAACCATCACCACAATCCGGCCGTGGGTTTGTGCGAGAAGGTGGCGAATCTGGAGCACGTTGCCGGCGGGAGTCTTCTCGACGAAACGCCCCCACAGGTCGTTCTCGGCAACCTCATGGGAATAGTTGACATTCATGGGCGGGGCGCAGACTGCGGCGTCGAACTGCAACAGTTTGCCTTGATGAATCGCCAAGGGAGCCTTCACCGGATCTGTGGGGTGCATTTCCCAGGCACTACCGCCGGTGAGATTAAGAATTTGCGCTGGTGTGGTCGGTTGTTGAGATTCAGCCCAGACCGTTGCGCCCGTGCGGACTGCCCGCGCGGCAATCTGTCCGGAGATTTCCCAGGGGATGTACACCTTGTGGTTGGCATTCACTCCGGCCAAGCTAATCAACAGATCACACAGGCCTGGGGCATGAGCAAAGCTATCCAGGCGCGACTCGCCGAACCAGTAGATGGCGTCATCCAAGAGCAGCGCGTCGAGTAGGCCCTGAGCATCCAAAACTCGGATCTTATGGATGAGCGGGGAGATATCGGGTATGCCGCGCAGGTTTTGCCAGACCCCTTCATCAAGAAATGGAAACGGCGTACTTGGCTGCAAGCTGCGCAGCGCTTCCAACTGCGTGGAAAGTCCCTGCTCTGCGAGCGCATCGAAACGATGTCCCTCTGGGACGACCTGCTCCTTAGAAAGCTTCCACCAGCACAGTAACTGTAGGATCAGAGACAAGGATGTGTAGCTGTCTGCTCCTAGCCTGCGGGCCACATCCAGCAACTGGGGAAGAATTTTGTCGTTCATGTGATTTCGTTTTTCCACGCGTTGAGGCGCATTAAATGCGATGTGAACAGTTGTAGGTCGTGATCAGCGCTTCTCCCTCGGCCACGACTACGACGCCGCCTTTGTCCGCGATCTTCATCAGCAGGCGCTTTTCCCGCTCCAGATCAGCCAGGCGCTGTTTGGCCTCTTTCTTCCCGAGCACGATTTTGTCGTTTTCCAAAGACCCGTGAGTGAGCACGTAATCGACCATCTTGAGCGAGATACCGCGCTGGGATTGACGAGTCTTGCAGTGTTGAGTGGTGTGCATGGTGGGCCTGCTGCATGGGGTGACCGTGAGTTAAATGTATGGAAAAGCTTGCTTTGCGTCAAGAAAGCAAAATATGCGTAAAGTTCGCACAATGGAATTCTATAACTCCGTGGGATATTTGAAGACTGCTAGTGGACGGGTACGGGTACTCTATGCAGGCTTGGCAGTAGGTGCTTAGGGGAGTGGTGGCGGGTGTCAGAGCTCGACCGGCAGCACCTTGATTCCCACTCCCTCACAAAACCGCCCCACCGCCGTCAGCGAGCGCCACAGCCGCACCGGCTCCCGTCGTGAGCGCACCGTCAGCCATTTCACCCCGAGGCGCAACTCCAACCGCCAGCTCTCCCCGTCGCGCAGCACGCGAAATTCCCGCGCCGCCCCGGTCTCCACCAGCGCCTGCAAGGTGTCCTGTTCAATCGCACGCTTCATGCCCTACTCCCCGCTCACGCGTCCAACCAGTGCCTGGAGTTCTGGTATAGCGTAGGGGGTAGGCTTGGTCGCCAGCCCTCTGGACAGGAGTCACCAGCGATTGGCCAGGCGCGGGGGGCGATTGACCATAACGCCCCATTACGTGCACGCTGCGGACGGGTACGACGCGCCAGCGTTCGGATGTAACGCACAATGCTATCCCAGCGAAGCTGGCCCGCTCGTCGTCGCCTGCCGCAACAACTCGATGAACTCGGTTCGCCCGTTACGCCCTTGGCGCTTGCGGGACGGCCGGTGCCACCAGGCGGAGGCCGGGTGAGGCGTATGGCCGACCACCTGGCCTGCGGCTATCAGGGCCGCGACCAGCCCGGACTGCCCGGCCGCACGCCAGGCCAGCCGGCTGCAGAACACCACAACCCGTGGTTGCAGCACCCGGACGACCTCCTCGACCGTTTGCGCACTGACCTGGCGATCCAGTGACGACACCTGGATTGAGTCGCCCGTGACTTCGGCGGGGCGCTGAAAGTAATTCATGAAGGCCAGCTGGGTGAAGACCGGCGGTGTCGACGCAAAACCACCCGCCTCGGCGGCGGAGGACAGGTGGCGATAGATGGTTTTCGACGCCCCCTTCCAGTTTGAGGCGAGACCCTTTTGGATGATGCCTCGGGTTTTCATCCAGCGAAGGGATTGCGCGTCCGGGATGGTCAGCCCCGCGTACCAGGTCGCCGGGTCATGGTGGTAGCTCACGCCAGGCGGCAGATAGTGACTTTCCCCCAGGAGGAGCACCTTCAAGCCAGCCGTGCGGTAGCCGCTGCCGACCCAGGGCAACAGGTTGGGGTACTGAGCCAGGTGCGCAATCTGCAGCAATTGATCATCGAACTGGGTATCAATCACGTTGTGGCCTTGCGCTCGTTAGTGGTGTGGGGAGCGTTGGCGTGTGCCGCTCAGTCACGGTGCGACTGGCTGCTGCCTCGACGAAAGCTATCGACGGATTTCCACCTTGTAGAAGTAATCTTCGATGGTGAGGCGGCGCCGATCAGACGTTACGGCGTCGGCGATTGCATTTTTCTGCCGTACACAATGCCGACAGTTCTGCGTCCGGCTATCCGACATCTCAGCTCCGTCGTTTCAAGTACGTCAGGTTGGTTTTAGCTCTGCCAACGGCTTGTACATTTCAATTGTCAGAAGCCGGTCGCGGATCAGACTCTTACCTTGCCATGCAAAGTTCGGCTTGAGACTCCCGCCAAGATGAAAGTCACGTTCCAACGCTGCCGCAAAACCGATTTCATCCAGTGCGTTCAAGGTGCCGTCAGCACTCGGTAGGGTGGCCAGTTTCAGCCAGCCTCCGCTAAACGGGCTCCCGCCTAGCCGGCAGGCCAAGTAGGCCAGACAGTCCACGATGTCCGAATGCTCGGGGAAGATAAACCAGATGTTGGGTGTGAAGTCCCTGCGGGTACAGGCCAAGTCATAGAGTTCAAAGGCATTGGCCAGAGCTGACTTGGACTGCCCCCCTACCCGGAGGTACAACGAAGCGAACGGTTTCCCCTCGTGCATCACGACAAAAGGTGGCGAGACATATTCCCGCGCCTTGGTTTGCTTGAAGATCTCTCCGCCCGGTGCGCCGAAAAATGCTGGGCCGGCTTGACGTACAGCCTCCGTGCAATTGCGCTCGTGGGTGGCGGCTTTTCGCCTGACGCTCTCGCGAATGACTTTGGCCTGGGCCACGGGGTTCTGTTCTGTGAGTTGCGCATGGAGCGTTTCGAGCTCGGCCAGCGAGACCTGGTTGTCAATGACGGCAACCAGCTTGTCCTGGGCTATCTCCGGGGCAATTCGCGCGATCTTGGCCAGTACCTCCACTTGCACATAGCTGCACTGAACCTGTTCCATTGCGAGTGTCGGAACCTGGCTGTCCAGAAAGCGCCCAGCCTTGATCAATCGGGAGAACGACTGTTCCTTAATGCCGGCCTCCTGGGCGTGCTGCCGGATGACCTCGGTCTGACCGGTGCCAGCCAGAATGGCGGCCGACAACGCCGCCTCGGCTGCCCGATAGGCGCCGAACCAGGCCGTATTTACCTTCCGTCCCACGAAGCTTCCCCACCCAGGGCGTCTGCTCACGACGCCCTGTCAATATATGCGAATTGTTGGTGAACGATAAATTATCTTGACGGCAGGGGCAAGGAGACCTATATGATTTAAATGGTTAACAACCATCAAAAAGGAATGCTTGATGAAACGCAGTACGGTAGCGGAATCGGTGGCTCGGGATGTTTCGAGACGGGTCAAGCGTGGCACCCGGTGCCACGTCTACGGCTCGGCCAAGAATCCGGGTCTGACGATCGCTGCAGAGAGTTTCCTGGAACGGGATATTGGTTATCTCTTGGAGCTGGATCCTCGCGTCCATAGCTACCGTGAGCAGCCGTTCACCTTGGAGCTGGTGACGGGCGAGCGTCTCCCCTCCCGCAAGCACTTCGTGACTCGCACGGGCCTGAAGCCGAGTTTTTACACCCCCGATTTTCTCTGCGGTCTCGCGGGCGGTGTCGAGCTGGTGCTCGAGGTCAAGAGCCAGGTCGGGTTGGCGCAAGAGCAGGTGAGGTTGCAGGAGGCGGCGTGCCTTCTGCAGCGACTGGGCATGCGGCTCGTGATTCTGACCGAGGCGCAGCTCACGCCCGCGCTGGTGGTGAATGCCAAGTATCTCAAGGCTGCCACCGCGCCGTATCTGCAAGACCGCCTGGAGCCGGTGCTCGAGGCGTTGAACCAAGCGGCCGCCGAACGTGCCTGCTGGACGTCTGGCGAGCTCGCTCAAACCACCCACCTGGGTCTGTTTGGCGTTGCCGTCGCGGTCGTACGCGGCATCTTCAGCGCAGATCTTACGGAAGATCTGTTTGCCCCCGATACGCCATTGCGGGCTGGACTGGGTGACCTGTCTCACCTGGAGGTACTGCCGCTATGAGCAATCACATCCAAGCCTTCAAAGTCGATTCGCTGTTTCGTGCCGGCAACACCCTGCTGCGAATCACCGCCATCAAGCCCCAGCACAACCAAATCATCCTCGAAGGCAAACTGGGCGACAGCCATGTCTATCCGATCGACGACTTCCACAACCAGGTCGCCCGCGGAGAACTGATCCCGCTGTTCACCGACAGTGAAGCGGTTACCCAGGTGTCGGGCCGCCTTCGGACTTTGACCCGCACCGAAAAACAAGCGCTCGACGCTCGGCTGCCCATCTTGAGCGAAGTGAACCAGCTTCGCGCACAGGGCGTTGCGTGGGGGGAGATTGAGCAGAAAGTTCGGCAGACGACTGGTCGCGCCTCGCCGAGCATGCGCACGCTGCAGCGCTGGAATAAATCGATGCAGCCCGGCCCCTTCCCGGAGTTGGCCGCACCGCGCTTTTCTCGGCGCGGTCGGCGCAGTTATGACCTCTCGGATCAGCAGCGTGAGGTGCTCTTCGAGGAGTTGCAGCGTTGGTATCTCTCGACGGATCGCTTCTCCACTCGCCGTATCACGGATGCGGTCAACACCCGCTTACGGGAGGTTTCTGAGGCAAGGCAGTTGTCGTGTCGTGGGGTATCCCGGCGCACCGTCGCGCGCCTGATCCGTAAGTTCGCATTGGCCGATTATGAGCAGGGTCGCCTGGACTCTCGAACCATGCGTCAGGCCATGCGCGCGGCCATCGAGTATCTGGAGGTTGAACGACCGTATGAGCGTGTCGAGTTGGATGCGACACCGCTCAAAGTGCTGGTGGTTGACGACAAAGGTGAGCCATTAGGATCGCCCACCCTTTACCTCATGATTGATTGCGCGTCGGCAGCGGCTGTTGGATTTGGCCTAAGCATTCAGCCGGAGAATCAGATTGAGTTATTGCAAGTGCTACAGTCCGCGTTTGCACCGAAAGACCAAGTCTTCATGCAGAAGTACGGCCTTGAGCGCACGCTACCTGCGCCCAGCATGTTTTGTAGCTTGGTCGTGGATAACGCGGCGGCGCATCACGCCGATGCCATGATGCTCGCCGCGCGGTATTTGGGAGCGACCGCGGAATATGCTCAGGCGGAGACTCCGCAGCAGAAACCCTTTGTGGAACGGTATTTCCAGACGCTGGAGACCGGCCTGATTGCAATGCTGGCCGGGGCCAAAGTCTCCCAGGAGCCTTTGGAGCCAGACCCCCTCGGTCGAGCGATGCGCGAGGCTTGCTACACGCTGCCGGAACTGGAGCGCGCCATTGTCCAGTGGTTGGCGGACGTTTACATGGATACCCCGAACCCGCGTTTGACCCGCCGATTTGGCGAGCCGTGCTCGCCTCGGCGGGCGATGCAGCTGCTGTGCGAGAAGTACCCGCGCATTCCCCCGCCGACGCCGGAAGCGTTCGAAAAGGCCTGCATGCAGTTCCAGATCAAGCGGGTGAATCTGACCAACCAAGGCGTGCATTACAGTACATTCGTCTTCAACAGCCCGGCACTGCAGGAGTTGTTCCGGGCTTTGCCACCACATTCGAAGGTGGAGCTCCGCAGCTTCCCCCTGGATGTGTCGCGCGTCTATGTCGTCGATCCGCGCGACGGTAAGAGTACCGTCCTTGCTGACAACAAGTTGCGCGGCCTGCCGCCGATGAGCTTTGCCGACGCGAAGCTGATTCGCCAACGCTTCTACAAGTCGGACTATGACCTCAGTGCCGAGAACTATATGCAGTCCTACGTGCGCATCATGCGCGAGGTTGACCAGAAGAACCGCTCGAGGAAGGTCGCAACACGCCGACAAGGTGCGCGTGCAGCAGACAAGCAACAACGCGCACAGCAACTGCAACGGCAGAACGCAGCACCGCTAGATGAGCCGCTCGCCGATGTCGAGGTCACGATGCCGGTTGTGGTGCAGGTGGTGACCCGCAAGAAGGAGGCTCAACCATGATGCAGGTTTCGGCAGAGAAACTGCTGCTGCATCCGAGGTTCTCGGGCGCTCTTGAGCGCGCCCGCCAAGTGATTCTGCGTGGTCAGAAGGGGGAGGCGCTGATCCTCCCCCTCTTCGGCCCCTCCCGCGTGGGCAAAACTGAACTGATCAAAATGCTGATGCAGGATCACCCACGATCCACCCTGGAGGGGCGGTGCATGATCCCGGTGCTGCGGGTCACGACCCCAGTCAATCCGACGCGCCGATCCTTGCCCGAGGCGCTGTTAGCCACTCTGGATCCGCGCAAATATGGCCGCAGCTCGGCTGAGCAGCTAACCGCACGTGCCCGTGGTTTGCTCGAGTTGGCGGATACACGAGTGATCATCTTCGATGAAATCCAACACTTCGTGGAACGCTCATCGAAGTCCGCTGCCCGTGAGGCGGCCGACTGGCTGAAAGTCTTGGGTGAGGAGATGCGCCTGACCATCCTCATGGTCGGCTTGCCCATTGCCGAGGAGATCTTGAACCGTAACGAGCAGCTCCGTTATCGCGCAGAGGCGCCCTTTTGGTTCTACCCCTACAACTGGAACGAACCGACAGAACGGGCCGCATTTCAGGGAACTCTCACGGCTTTGTGTAACGTACTGGCTCAGGCTGGCTGGCAGATTCCCGACGCCCATTGTCCCGACTTCGTGCGACGTGCTTACGCGGCGAGTCTGGGACGCATTGGCATGCTGATTAAATTGTTCGTCTCGGCCGAGGCGGCCAGCAAGGCTGCACGCCTGGATACACCGTTGCTGTTTCGGGCTTACGCCGAAAGCATTGGCACGAAGTTAATCGCCGACAACCCTTTCGACCCTGATGCTGTGCTGGATGACAGTGTGTTGGTGCAGGGGTACGTGAAGCTATTGGACGAGGCGCATATGCCGGTGCCGAGCAGTCAACGTCGGCGGGCTTCGTCCAAGTCGGCATCCGCGGTGGAGGCGAGGCTATGACCTTGCTCGTAATCCTGACACCTGCCATTCAAGAGGCGTTGAACGGTTATTTCCTGCGCCTCGCCCAGGCAAACCTCGTGGGATCGGTGGCCGACCTGCTCAAAGCAGTGGGGCTCAGCCCCCGCCAAGCGTACACCTCGGCTCAATTGGCAATCATTGCCGAGGAGTTCGGTTTGGATGAGCAGGAGCTAGCTGCACGCAATCCAGCTGCCGGTCATCTCAATCCGCTGTTGAATCTGCGCTTTCAGCGCGCCACCAAGTGTCCGGTGTGTCCGCAATGCCTGGCGGAGGCGCCGAATCTGAACCAAGCCTGGGCACACGACCTGGTGACGGCCTGCCCCGCGCACGGCGTCCGTTTAATTGATGAATGCCCCAATTGTACGGAGCCTGTCACCTTATCGCGTACCGGTCTCAACGGCTGTGACGGCTGTGGCTTTGCACTGTCCGACGTCCCGGTTGTACCGGCCGATGAGGCCGAGCTGGCGATATCGGCCCTGATGGCGTCGGTGGAGCATGGCGCGCGTGGCAGATTACCGGGGAGCTTGGGCACGGGTGCGGCCCCCGGCTCCATCGGGGAATTTTTGACCTTTCTGGCCGCCCATGTGCGCGCCGACGCTCCCGCCAAGCCACGAAAAGCGGCGCGCCCGACGAGCCTCGGGGAGTCCCGCGCGCTGATTGAGCGGCTGTGGTCAGTCTTGGGCCACTGGCCCATGGCCCTGGAACAGTTAGTGGTGACGCGATTGCAGGAGGGCGGGGGGCCAGGCCTGACAAAACGATTGGGCAGCTGGTACGGCATGCTGCATCGCGAGTTCGCCGATTCGGCATACAGTTTCTTCCGCGATGCACTGATCTCCATAGTCGTGCAGCACTTCGATGGCCATATCAATCTGCGCCTACGGACGCTGAGCCCCGAGCAGCAGCAAGGCAAAAGCTGGCTATCGTCGGCCGAGGCGGCGCGTCTGTTGGGCGTCGGTGACCAGATCCTCGCCGCCCAGGTGGTAAATGGAGCAATTCCCGGGCGTGTCCATACCGTCGGGAGCAGTCGATTTGTCTCGCTTGAACGAAGCGTGGTGGAGCAATTGGACGCCGCCCGCAGGGCTCACCTCTCGGCGACCGATGCGCGGAAACGGCTGGGGGTGTCGAAGGTGTTCTTCGAGCGCTTTATTCAAGCCGGCGGCTTGACGCGTTTGGCGAAAGTCGATCGTCCCGTCCTGGTGGCGGGTGAATATCGCCTTGCGGATGTCGACACGGTCATTGGCCAACTCCACCAACAATTGCGCCCCAGGCCGATTCCGGTCGAGCGCTCCGTGGGCATCCAGGACATCTCGGCCCGACGCGGGGTGTCAAATGACCGCATCACCGGGATCTTGCAGGACATCCTGCACGGCGTGATTTCACCGGTTGCGGTGATCGCAGGTATGCCTGGTATCGCCGGCTTGCGCTTCGACTGGCGTGAGATTCAGGCTCGGCTGATCAACGAGTGGCGCGAACCCAGCTTGCTGATCACCGAGCTGGTGCGACTCAGCGGTTGGAAGCATGAATGCATCAAAGCATGGATTGCCGGCGGCTTCCTGCACACCAGCCAGGAAACGCGCGGCCGCCGCCAGGAGACGGTGATTCCGTTGTCGTCGCTGATTCAGTTTATGTCGCGCTACGCCGTGCTGGCTGATCTGGCGCGGCGCGCAGGCAGCAAATCCAACTGGATCCTGCAGTCGCTGAAGCCCGCTGGCATTCGGGAGGCCCTGGCGCCACAGACTGGCACCGGTGCGCGGCGCGGTGTCCTGCTGAGTGTCGACGACCTACTGTCAGGCGCTCAGTTACGTCAGCCGCTACGTTTCGCGGAAATCGTGGAGGCGTTTTGTGTGAAAGACGAAGAGCCTGCTTGATCTGGTGTGGCGATGCCGTCGACTACTGCGTGTGAAGCAGGGCGTGGGCGGCGACCGTAGGTCACCTGATCCCAGCACCGGCCAGACGGCGTTGCTCGCTCTCATCGAAGAGGTGGAGCCATGACAACCAAGGCACTGCACCGAGTACTCCAAGACCCCGACCTGTTGCTGGCCATGACGGCCTTCCTGGCCGATGTCCGGATTGAAGATGGTCGCGCCACAGGACGCGTCTTCGCCGACGTGCTGGAGCGCTTTGCCGAGGGTATGCGCATTCGCACGGGGCGCATTGCTCAGGTTCGGCGGCTGAACGGCTATTGGACTATCCGGACGGTGAATTACAGCCAGTACCTGATCGTCAGTTTCGATCCAGCAGATGGTTTGGCGACCTTTGCGAATTACGCATGGTTGCTGTTCAGCGAGGCCCATCCGGCGCCTTCCACCTTGCAGTAGGCCTACGCAGGAGGTCGATATGCGCGCTATCTCACTCACGTTTGAGCTCACCGAAGGCGACCAAGGCACGCTTCTGTTCCTGGGAGTGCAGGCCCGTGCGGTGAGCCAGCTTCTGTATCCAGGTGATGAGCTGAACATCCAGCGCGCCGCTGAACTTATTGGGCGCCTTGCCGCGCAGCTGATGCAGCCGACGGAAAGTCGGCTGTTGGCCGAGCGGGCGCAAGTGGTTCGTCGCCTGCACGCAGAGCTTGGGCGTGCGGCCCTCGTTTTGGCGAGTCGGGCTGAACGGGAACGCCTTTTCGGGGCGGTGTACCCGATCGTCGCCGGCGATCCATATGCGCACAAGTGCCTGACGGAGCTATGTCTCGACCCGCAACAGGACGGGCTCAACGGTGCGCCAGATGAGCGAGAACGGTGATGGACATCGTCGAGTTCTTGTCGAAAATAGCCGAGGTGTTCTATGGCAAAGGCGAGTCGTTGCCGGGCTGCGCCCTCACGGAGGCGGAAGCGATCGCATGGGTGCAGCAGCAGTTTCCGCACAAGCCTTATTGCTTGGTACGGGACTGGCGGTGGCTCGACCTACAGTTGGATGGCGCAGCGCTTGAGGAGGTTGAACGCTCGGGTCGTCGACCGGCGCTGATCTTCGCTGAAACGATCGTGTTTGACAGCCGTGCGCGCTTTCGGCCCGGGCACTGGGTTCGCACCACACTGCTGGTTTCGTACACGGAGGGCGGTCTTTTCGAGACGCGAAATACGGTCTACGTGCTGCTCGGTGCGGGCTGCCGGCTGAGTGCCGATTCAACCATCGTGGCCAGTCTTTTTCAGTGAGGTGGAGGTGACACGTGGCAATCGTCACAGAGGACTGTCCTCCCGACATCCATTGCAACGTGTGCGGCGGCACCACCCGGGTGCCTGGCCATGGGCTGCAGTACGGGACGCTCCAGGCGCACTGGGGGCATGGGGCGACGCATGACGGTGAGCGCTACGAAGTGCATCTCTGCGAGCGCTGCTTCTTCATGGCATTAGCAGCCCTACGCCAAGAACATCGGATCCAGCATCTTTTCGATGACGACGGGCCACGCCCGGCAGGCGACCATGAGTTTGGCTTGGTGGGCCGAGATGATTGCTCGGGCGAGCGATGACGCTGCTGGTCGCGCGATGGGATAGGTGATAGGCGTTTTCCAGAGCCCGCAATTTGGTTTACAGCCCGGTCAGGAGCTGTAGTCGAAGGAGCGGAAAATGCCCTCGCGACTAGGCGGAATAGCCCTCATCCAGTTGCGCCAAGCGTTCTTGAACCGTAGTGAACCCGGGGGTTGTCGCAGCCGCTTCGAGCGGCGTCCGGTCGCAGAATGCAGACTGGCGTTTGCTCAGCCAAAGGGTCGCCTTGGTCGGATCCGCGAACACCTTTTCGGCCAGGAGGAGGAGCGTGCTGACGCGATAGAGGCGATCGCTTTCGTCGCGCGACAGACGTTGTCCCTTCGCATGCCTCTGTCGCAGTGTCCGCGCGGTGATGATGCCTGCGCTAACGGCGCTGATGCCATAGCGGCGAGCCAGGTGCTCGACAGCCTCGAGTGGGGCGCCGGTTCGTACCAGGCTATCCAACCGATCACCTGAGGATCCGCCCATGAGTATTAGCAGTTCGGACTCTGTCGAAATCGTCATGCCCCACTCCGTCGTTTGCCGGTGTACTGGGCAGTATGAGGCGAACGGGCGAATGCTTCACTGCCCACTCGCTCCGAAAACGCGGCTTCGGTTGCAGGAGAGGCATGACACAGGCCATCAGCCTCGACCGCCGCCAGGCTGGGGTGATGTCAGCCAAAACGAGGTGTTTTGATATGCGCATTCACTTGCTGTCCGACCTGCACAACGAGTTTGGGGTCTTCCAGCCTGCGGCATTCGAGGCCGATGTCGTCATCTTGGCGGGTGACATCGACACCGGCGAACGCGGCATCCCGTGGGCCCGGCAAGCCTTCGCGTGTCCGGTGTTGTACGTGCCCGGCAATCATGAGTTCTACCGGGGGCACTTGGCCAAAACCCTGCTCAAGCTGCGCCAGGCAAGTTGTCCGCGCGTGCGCATGTTGGATCGCGACGAGGTCACCATCGACTCTGTGCGCTTTCTCGGCGCGACGATGTGGACGGACTTCGCGGCGACGGGCAATGCCCCGGTGGCCTCCGAATATGCCCAGTCGGTTATGAATGACTTTCGGCAGATTCGCACGGACAACTACCGACGTCTCCGTCCTAGCGACCTGGTTTGGGAGTCGGTGACCACTCGTGATTGGCTGCGCGCCCGCTTGGCCGCGCCCCACGACGGGCCGACCGTGGTCGTGACCCATCACGCCCCTACCCTGCGCTCGCTGCAGGACAACCCCCATGCTGGCACGCACCTCGACGCCGCTTTTGCGAACCGTTGGGACGACCTGATGGGGGATCCCATCGTGTTGTGGGTACATGGTCATGTGCACATGGCAATCGATTTCGACGTGGCCGGAACCCGGGTAGTGTGCAACCCGCGCGGCTATCCGGGCGAAGTTACTGGTTTTGATCCTGGACTGATCCTCCAGGTCTAGTCGGCAGCCAGCCCTGCAACCGGTCTCGATCCCGGAGTGCATGCGTCGGTCAATGGTTGTGCGCTCGCGGGCGTCACGTCTCCTTGAGGCTGCCGCGGTCGCACTGTAGCTGCCCACCGCCCCTCCGCCGGCGGGCCTCACTCAATTGGGATACTGCAGCGATGAACACTAGCAGGCCTCAACTCAGCGGCCACGAGGTCGCCCAACTGCTCCGAGATGCTCTCCTCGGAAAAGTCGAGGTACGCCTAGCGACGCCAGGCATGACGTGGCGCGGTGCCTATTGCGGGATCGTGGAGTTTCGTATTGAGGGGTGGTTAGTCGCGTTTTTCAATGACTGCGCAAGCCTCGACTACTGCGAGTACGCGCATGCGCCCGATGGGCGAGCGGGCACCTTTGAGTCCTGGGATGAGGCCGGCGAGGAGCCCATCGCTCTGCTGACCGATGCGGAGCAGTTCGCGCTCGCGACCCTGCTCGACGCCATTGAATAGTTGCTCCACTGCGCCCGGCTGGCGGGAGGCACTCAGAACCCTCTTCGACTCGAGATGCTCAATCGTGGTCTACAGATAATATTAGTTTGTGTGATTTTCTGTAGAGAGATCAATGCAGAAAGCCTCGAGGAGATCTACGTCGACAAAATCCTGGCGTTTGCCTTACGCCAGGGGCGGATCAAGAGCCGTGATCTATGGGATTTGACTTGGTTGAGGCAGCGTTCCATTGAGCCGGCCTTGGAGCTGTTATCCAATAAGCTGCAAGACCACAACGTCGCGGTGGACGACTTTCTGCGGAAGGGGGCTGAGCGCGTGAACGCGGTTCTCACCGAACGGCCAGTAAAAGTGGACTTTCGCAACGAGATGCGGCGATTTCTTCCTGCTGAAATGGTTGCCCAAACTGTCGATAACGAGCGCTTTTGGGACTACCTCGCAAACGAGATTGATCTGTTGGTGAGACGCGCGGAAAGTAGCTTGATCAACAGCAAAGAGTCCGACGATTCAGACGATTCAGATAGATTCGTGATGTGAAGTCTTGGGCTACATTCGCCCACTATTAGGAAAAAGCTGAAACCTCACTGGAAGCGGCTTCGTGAGCGTATCTCTGAGGTTCAGGGGGCGTAGGCCTATTCCCTCGCCAGGTGACGGGCATCAGAGCTCACGGCTTCCATGATGGATACGAGCTCTTCCAGCAGATCGGCATGGTGGTGATGCAGGTAACCCGCGATGGCCTCGTTACGTAGCACTCGCGCCAGGTACCCCTTGGCAACCACCAAGACCAGCATGGTCTCTCCCAGCGTGTCCTCCACTTGCTTGTAGTCCTGCTGGAGGTTCTCCATCTCCCGCTCCATGCGGGCGATGTCGACAGGGCTGATTTCGCCGGTTGGTTTCCTCTTCTTTTCCACGAGCATTTCTGGCCGCGTCGCGGCCAACACCATGCGTGCGTAGTTGTGCGTGAAACAGTTGGCCGAGATCATCATCTCGGCAGTTTCGATCTGCCGCATGGGCTTCATCCTCCGCAGCACCCGAAACACGTCATGGGCAACCATCTTGACCTTAAACATCTCAACGACTTCGGGGGCTATGCCGTCCAACAGATTCTGGCGCGCATGGATGCGATCTACATTAACCCCCAGTACCTGGGCGATGCGAGCGGGCTCAATCCCCTTCTTCAGCGCCGCCAGGATCATTTTGTGTTCTTGAATCGGGGTTAGTCGATTGATCTGGCGGTTGTAGGTGAACCCCTCGTCGTCCGTCGAAATCAGGCATAACGCCTCAGTTCCACCCAGGGTTTTCAGGGCCTCAAGGCGAAGGTGGCCATCCAAAAGGATGTACGAGGACACACCATCAGTCATGACCGGCTGAGGATGCACCGCCAAGGGTTCAATCACTCCCAGCTCCCGGATTGAGGTGAGGATGGTCGAGAACTTCTTGCTGTCGTGAATCCCTTTGTCGAGCTTACGGGTGGGCAGGATCCGCTCCAGCGGAACGGCGATGACCCGTTGTTCGAACGCCTGCTTGACCTGGCCCATTACGAAATCTCCCCGTGGATGCGGTCTGCCAGCGGCTTGGGCATATCCAGGAATTCCTCGGTACGTAGCAGCGTGCAAAAGTAGTCATCGGCCAGGAGTTTGCGCATGGCCGTGACGATGATGAGCAGTCTTTGCTCATTGATGTCGGCCTTCTTGATCATGACCTTTTGCCGGCGGACTTCGGCCTGGTAGGCATTCAGCAGCTTCTGCGGAGTGGTCAGGCGCTCTGCGTTTGTTTGCTGGCCATAGCGTTTGCCCAAGGCTTTGCGTCGGTCGATAAGTCGACGAACCCGGATCAACTGATCCCCCTTCAGCGCGCCGGATTCATATGCCTCGACCATCGCTTGCTGGAGCTCACTGTCATTCGAGCGAGCGATTTCGGTCGCTACCGTTATGGGTAGCCAGCCCTTCTCTACGGCGGCGATCAACCGCTCCTCTCCATTGCGCAAGAGCAGGAGAATGCCGTTGATGTAGCTAACGTCGAGGCAAGTTTTGCTCGCGATTTGCCGATTGGAGTAGCCGCGATCTGACAGCACCTGAATCGAGTACAACAGATCCCGGTTGGAGTGTTTTCTTCGCGCCAGATTCTCCACCAGACTGATGAGAAACCGATCTGCTTCGCTGGCGCTTACGACGATGCAGGGAATTTTGGTTTCGCCTAGCGCTTGCAGCGCTTCAAAACGGCCCTGGCCACACACGATTTCAAAGGTTTCAGCGAGGCCGTCGGCGGTGGGCGTTACAGTGATGGGTCGCTTGAGCCCAATGGCGGCAATGTTTTCCACCAGCTTGGCGAAGATTTGCTTGTTGCGCGCTCGTGGATTGAGCACGCGGATTCGCTCCAGGGGAATCAGACGGATCGCGGACTCCTCGGCGACGTGCAGCGGCGCTTTGCGATGGGTGGGGATTGCCGTCATGCTGCCCTCCGGTAAGCCACGCGGCGCGACAGCTCCGCCAGGATGTCCAGGGTGTCGAAGCGGTAAATCTCCAAGCTCGAGGGATTACTTTCGGCCAGGCGCAGGCGTGGGGTGGTCATTTCGACCGTGGGCAGGATGTAGTAGTCCAGGGCGGACTCCTCCCCTTCGGCCATCCGCACCGCAATGCTGATGTCCGGCCCCAGGCCCAAGTCGATGCGAATCATCCAGCGCTTGGTGCCGGCCAGCGAGACCTGGCAACGGCATAGCACGAGCGAGATCAGCAGCTCGTGGTTGACCGTCATCAGGTCGGTGGTCGGATCGACGATCACCCCACCCCCCACTTCGGCAATCTTCGTGATCGTTTGTTGAAGGAGCACCGGGTGCATCTGGCGAAGGCGCCGGTTGGCTTCTATGTATTGGTAGTCGCGGTCAGGGGTGTAGCCGATCAGTGCGTAGCAACGAAGCAAACTGCCGAACCGATGCTGGTACGCACTACTCGAGGGGCTCTTCTCGGACTCATCGATGAGCAGCCCGGACAGGTAGCCATGGCGCTGGTAAATCTGCTTTAGCACCCCGAGCATCTCGTCGTCGGGCATGCGGTAGGAGCGTGCCTGGATGATCTCCTGGGCGGCGCGGAACAGGATGGCGTTCACTATCGGGTCAAAGACCCCGTCCGCCCGAACCCAATGTTCCGGGCTATTGCGCATGCGTTGCTGCTTGAGCTTGAACGAGCTGCGATTCCAGACGTTGTTCCCGATGTACTTTTCATTGATCAGTACCTGGTGAACCGTGCCCCTCGTCCAAGGCCGGCAGTGGTCAGTGACTACACCGCGAGCATTCAACCAGTCCGCGATTTCGCGTTCGCTCCTGCCCTCCTCGACGAACAGCCGATAGATCCACTGAACGGCCTCGACTTCCTCCTTGGGCCCGGGCACCAGAATCACGCGGTCAGTCTGAATGCTCTTGTGTTCGCCCTGACCCAACTGGTACTTGTGCAACCCCGCAGCGTCGATCAGCTGACGCCTCAGACCAAATCCGGCGGGGCCCCCTTGCCGGTACCCCAACTCGATCAGTCGGGACTGCCCGGCGAACACCTTCACCGACAGTTCCCGGCTGTATTCCCCCGCCATCATCCGCTTCACACTCTTTATGATGTTGGAGACCGGCGAACCATCATTGCTGAACTGCTCGGCGCAGTACTGAACCGAAACCCCGGCCTGACGGCAGCGCACTTCGTAGCTGGCGCTCAGGTCAGGATCCTGGAAGCGCCCCCAGCGGCTCACGTCATACACCAGGATGGTCGAGTAATGGGCTCGCCCGTTCTCGACGTCATCGAACAGCTGCTTCAGCGCATCACGCCCCTCCAGACGCAGACCGCTTTTGCCAGCATCGGTATAGACCTTGACGATCTCCAAGGCGTGAGTCGCGGCATACAGGCGAATCGTGTCCAGCTGGTTCTCGGTCGAGTACTGCTGGTGTTCCGTGGACATCCGCACATACGCCGCGGCCAACGTCGTGTTACCTGCGGGTTGATCTGCACCGGAGCCAACGAGTGTTCGCATCGGCATTTGCCCCAGCCTGGTGAACCTCTACCCAGCGCAACTGAAAGAGTGGTCATGGGCCGCTAGCCGCTGGAATGGTTCTAAAAAGGTAGAAGACAAGGGACGGAAAAATGTTGACGAAAACGGGCAAAACTTTTCTCGAGGCGGAGCAATACGCGCTCCACATCGCCAAGGCTTTGCGCACGGAACTCGGGACGACGCACCAAGCCACGAAGACGCTGATGCGTTGGACGAACGCGAAGGAGCGCACGGTCAAGAATTGGCTTGCCGGAACCAGCGGGCCGCGCGGCGAGCATCTGGTGGCCTTGGTCAAGCACTCCGACCTGGCACTGTCGGCATTTCTACTTCTGGCCGAGCGGCCTCACGCCGTAACAGCATCGGAGCTGCCTCTGCTAAGGCAAAAGCTTCAGGCTGCCATCGCGGGAATCGATGCCATTCTTCACCCGAGGGAAATTGAGCCGTAGCGTGTTAGCACGTTCGAGTCCGGCGTCGCTGTGCCCCAGCGGGCCATCGCCGAACGAGCGCGCCATGTCCATCATGATGTGGCCCTGGCGCGCGCCCATACGATTGCACGAAGCTTGGGTAGCTGTACCAGGGGCCGGTCTCAGCATGGTCGCCAAAACCACTGGAAATTGCCGCAGCGGCGCCGGTCAGCGAGCCCCTTGGCGGCCAAACATCGGCCGTTGCCGCAGCCAAAGATGGTCTTCAATGGCCTGAACGACCGGCCCCGGTGTATCTGCCGTCAAGCGCCACGCGTGCAGTTCCAGGCTACCCGGCAACGCCGTCGGCAGCCAATGGCACAACTGCAAGGCATAGGTGCGTTGATAGCCATAACCCAGGTGCTGTTTGACCCGCTCCAGCAAGGCCTTCGAGCTGCCGACATACAGCGTGACCGACGGCGCTTGCTGGCGTGCATAGGCCCGCTGACCGCGCTGACTGCTTTTGGCCTCGGCAAAGGCGTCGTGCAGCACCGGCACCAAGGCCTGGTCGGTAATCGAGAACTGGTACAGGTACGGCGTGGTCGACTTGCCTCGACCCGCCCACTGCTCAAGAGCCTGCAAGGCCTGCTCAGGATAACCGTGGTGGAACGTGGCCAGCGGCATGCTGACGTGGTGACTGGCGGCAATACGGGCGCCGCGCACGGCCGTGGCTTGGGCCTGCAGGTCGTCGGCGATCAGGTTCAAGACGGTGTCATCGAGCATCGAAGGTCTCCTCGGCGCAGCGTGGTGAAAACGGGTGGGCAAACAAATGGCGGCCGGACAGCCGCGCCGGGGTTACGGTTTCGTCCGCGGCGCCGGCGTATGCGCGGCCAGGAAGGCCTGGGCTTTGTCCGGGTCGATCTCCAGCGCTTTGACGCTGCGGCTGAACAACCCCGGGTATAGCTTGCTGCAGCGGCTGAACACCCCGGTGGCGACCAGGGCGTCGACCACCTCGGTGGTCACTTGCATGGTGTTGCGGTAGCTGTCGGACTGTAGAAACTGCGTGCGCACCAGCGGATCCAGGGTGCAGCGCTGCTGTTCCGGCAGGAAGCGATCGAGGGTTTGCGCCCGGGAGTTGATGGCCATGTGCACGTCCAGGGTGCCGTCTGCAATGCCGGCCAGCCAGAGCTGAATCAACTGCACCACGTCCAGCTTGGCGTCGGAACCGCCATGGGGCAGGTTGACATAGCGCCCATCGGCCGAGAGCAACGGCGCGCTGATCGGCACCGTGCCGTGTCCGTTGAGCAGTTGCCGGTACTGGTCGATCGGCAGCACGGCGAACAGCGGGGTGCCATCGGCAGCATGGAGGTACTGAACAGTCATGGTTTTGCTCCTTTGTTTTGTTTAATTTATCATTATTTTTCTTTATTTAAAGTTTATTTTTGAGAAAACCGTAGAGTCGAACCGCGCTGCGCATAACCCATTTTGGGTTCAATCGCTGACTGTTTCTGGGCCGGCCGGCCCCTGGGAGCGCTGCATGTGGAAGACGCTTGACCGTGAAACGCTGCTGGCCGAGGTCTGGGCCGAACCGTTGCAGACCGTGGCGCCGCGTTATGGCCTGTCCGACGTCGGTCTGAAGAAGCTGTGCGCGCGCCTGCAGCTGCCCACACCGGGCCGAGGGTACTGGGCCAAGCTGAAAGCCGGCAAGCGAGTGCCCAGCCCACCGACGCTCAAACCGTTCACTGGCAACCCCCGCTATCTCCACCGCAATGTCCCTGAGCGCCCGGCTGAGCCGGATCTAACCTGGGAGCCCCGGCTGCAGGCGATCCTGATGCATGAGCGTGATCCCGCCAACCATATCCTGGTGGCCGGGCGCTTGAGCCGTCCGCATTTTCTGATTCGCCAATGGCGAGCCGCCCTCAAAGAGCCTTTTATTGATCGCCGAGGGTTTCCTCTGCCCAGTACGCGCGCCCTGGATGTGCGGGTCTCTGAAGGAATGCAGGCGCGTGCCGGCCGGCTGATGGATGCGTTGATCAAGGCGGCGGAGCAGCGTGGATATCGGATTGAGGTGCAGGATCAGCACACCCAGCTGGAGGTGCTGGGTGTGCACCTGGATCTGCAGCTGTATGAGGACAGTGTGCGGCGACCGTATGAGCCCACGCGTCGCCAACGTGCGCAGCTGGCGCGGGGTGAGCCGGTGTACCTGCCGCAGTGGCAGTTCGTGCCCACCGGTAAGCTGACCTTGCAAGCGGCGCATGGCTTTGCCGGCCGTATTGCCGACTCAGCCCGAGCACTTATCGAAGAGCAGCTCAATGCCTTGATGGTCATGATGGGCCGCTGGGCGGTGAAGACGCTGGTCGAGCGCGAAGCGCGGGAGCGCCTGGCGGCCGAGCGGCGCGCGCAGCGTGAGGCCGCACTGGCGCAGCAGGCCTTACAAGACGCCGAGCGTCAGCGGTTACGGCAGCTGGAAATCCAAGCGCGGAACTGGCGGCGTGCGGTGTTGATCCGTGACTACATTGCGGCGGCGGAGCTGCAACAGGGGGACGTGTCGGTCGAGCAGCGACAGTACCTGGCGTGGGCAAGGGCCAAGGCGGACTGGTTAGATCCGTTAGTGCGTGCGCCGGATGAGCTGTTGGATCTGCGCATCGAGATTCCACGGCAGGATGCCTGGTAACTGGCAGGAACGCCTAGATCCGCTCCTGCGGCCATTCATCTAAGCGTTGTAGGGCATTGGCCCAGGGCAGCCTGCGCGCGTTAGCGCGCATGCGTTGATAGGCTGTGCGCGCTTGCTCGATGGAGATGATGTTGCAATGGATCATCTCTTCCACCAGCCAAATGGTACCCCTGACCACCACTTCTTCTCGTTCGGCGACCCTGCGCAGGGCTTGGTCACCGGAGAGCAAAGGACAGTTTCTCTGCTTGGCCAGCGCCAGGGCGAAGCAGTCATTACGGCTAGGCCCATTCACACGTTGGATCAGCTCAAAGGCATACATCATCGCTTGGGGTTGCAGCTCTCCGAGGAGCAGCCCCATGCCCGGCAAATGGGCATGCTGAGCTTCTAGCTCCTCAGCAAAGAGGATGTCAGGCACGCTGAACTGGTAGGGGAGCTGGAAGAGCAGCTCGAGCAGCTCCCCCTCCTCTAGGTCAATCAGGATATTGGCATCACTGATTAACAGCTGCATCCAGCGACTCCAGCTTGCGAGCTTGGTGGAACTGGAACACCGAGATGCCTAGCAGCTCAGCAGCTTTGGATTCGCCGACGATGCCTTCGCCCAGGGCCCGGTATACCAACTGCTGGAACAGCAGAGTGCTTTCCGGGCGATATGGGTCGCCAGGCTCCTGCTTTCGCCATCCCTTAGTGGAAAACACCATGAAGAGGCGATGCCGAACATTGTCAGGAATGATCCCCAAGTCCGCTGCACGATAGAGGCAGCTTTGCATGCTCAAGCCGTACTCAAGCTTCAGCAGATAGAGCTCCCGCACTTCCAGCATGGTGCGCTTGGCACCGAGCTGCTGGCGCATCGCACTGGCTGGCAGCAGAAGAGCGGAAGCGAAGCGATGGCAGGCTTTCTCTTCATCCAGCCCCTCACCCAGGCGTTCGTGCAGCAATAAATGCCCAAGCTCATGCGCTAGCGTGAAGCGCTGCCGATCCCCTGGCCAGTTGGCAGAAACCACAATCACAGGCTTATCCGCGACAGTGGCTTGGAGTCCATCGAATTTTGCCTGCACGTCGACTTGGGTGATGATCACCAAGATGCCGTGTGATTCCAGGACGTCAATGAGGTCGGGGATTGGGTTGAGCCCCAGGTTCCACGCCGTTCGGACGTGGTCGGCGACCTCATCAATCTGATCCATCGATTGGATGTGGGCTGGCAGCCCCTCAGGCGCAGAAAATTGCTGCAGAGGGAAGTTTGGCCATAGGTTGGCCAGTTCCTGCCAACGCTCGGCCTGATCCAGGACATCGGCTTCGATTCGTTTGAGTGTGCTTGCAGGGGTACTGGAGCGCTTGCGGTATTCCACACCTTTGAGCTCGACCTTAAAAGGTCGGAAGAAATACTCAGTGCGTACCGCAAGGGCTTTGCTCAGGCCCAGTAGGATGCTTGAGCCGGGCATGCTTTCGTCATGCTCGTACTTCTTGATCATGTTGGCGCTCACGCCAACCTGCTGTCCAAGCTCTTGCATCGACAGGCCAGCAGCAGCGCGTGCTCGCTTCAGGCGCTCACCTATCATTGTGCATTCCCCAGGTTTATAAATTTTATGAAAACTACAAAAGTGTAAACCGATGAAGCGATTTCGTCGAGGTGGGTCGGCAGGGGCTAGCGATCAGTCATCCGGCAGGACTGGGCCGATGTATGCGCCTCGAAGGGTTGTCCGATCAAAGGTAAAAACATGCGCATGTGGGCTCTCAATGCACCGTCCCACCAAAGGAAGTCGCTGATCGGGCCTGCCGGGTACAAGCTCGATCTCCCCACCACACATCGGGCAGTCAGCGTTGTAGCGCACCAGTCGAGTCCAGCGAGCTTTGCGCTGGCCGTACATTTCTAGCTCGCAGGGATCTTCAAAAAGGGCAGGTACCCAATTCGGAGCTTTTACGATGCGCTCGTCGACGAGGCGAAACCACGGCTCGTACAAGGACTTCCAACCAAACCAGAAACCTGCGAAGGCAAGGATCAATAGGATCAGGCTGCCTGCTGTCAGGGGTTGGTTTGAAACACCGAGGCCGAGCAGGATCATCGCTAAACACAGTGCCCAGCAGATAGTTCCGATGATGATGCCCAGCAACATCGTGATCCCTCTGGGGCTCATATTTCTGAACTCGCCATCCTTCATTAACCAGCGCACCAGTGAAGAGGGTTTGACGGCTCCTTTCTCAGTGCGCCGGTAGGTAACTGACTTTCGAGGGGGGCTTTGATGCGTGCTGCTGTCCGCCTCTTCGGTGGTTTCAGTGGATAACTCCAGCCAGTACAGGCTGCGATTGCCTCGACCGAGTCCCTTTTTGTAGCCCAGTACAATGTGAGGATCGGGTAATGACTGTTGAGCTCGCTCGAGTGCAGCGCGTAGGGCGACTTCTCGTGGTACCCAATCCTTTGCCTCTTGATCGCGTTCATGAGCAGGGGCCGCTCCAGCTTGAAGCGCTCCAGCCTCGAATGTCAGTTTCTGATTAGCCTCGGGGCTGCGCGACAGCCCCTGATCGGCCATGAAGGCGAGGACGTCATATGCGCGGCCTTGGGCATGGCATTCCACCAGTGCGTGTTTGAGTTGGAGTAATGCCTGGTTCATCTGCTCTTCCCTGAATGCTGAGCGCTTGTTTTAACACCTGCGAAAAGGTGGAAAAACTGTTTTCCCCGGTTTGGGGGCGGTTTGGCTCAGCGTAGTTGGGGACTCTGGAGACCTACTTCAATCCAGAGGAAACCGCGATGTCGATGAGTATTGCGCTGACCGAGTGTGGACAAATCATTTCAATCCATGACGCGAACAGTGGTTTGGCGTGTGGCTGCACCTGTTTGCAATGTGGGGAGCAGGTCGTTGGTCGTAAGGGCGCAATACGCGCCCATCACTTTGCTCACCACGCCCACAAAAAGAGCTGCTGGATTCAGCCAGAGAGCCTACTTCATAAATTCGGGAAACAGGTCATACGGGAAGCGATGGGGCTTCAGCTTCCTCCTATGCCGGGACATGAGCCCTTGTCTGAAGACACAAGCAGTTGGTGGGACTTCCAGTCTGTTGCAGAGGAGGTATCGATGGGTGAATTACGTCCCGACCTCTTCGTACAGCTGCCGGATGGGCCGCTCCTGATTGAAATTGCAGTCACGTCGTTTATTGATGAGGAGAAACTGGCGCGGATCAAGCAGTTGGGCATTCGCACCGTCGAGATCGATTTGAGCGGTTTGGTCGTAACGCCCTCATCTGATGGTTTGCTGGAGATAAAAAGAGCCATCCTGCATGACGCGACCTTAAAGCAGTGGCTTTACCCGCTCCCGGAAATCCTTGTTGGTGGCGATACGTTGCTGCCTGTTGATAGCGGCGTTCAGCAGAAGTCCCGCGTGCACTTGCCTGAACGGCAGCGGTTCACGATTCAGGGCTTCTGGGTCGATCTGCGGGTGCTTGAGTTTGGCTCTGTGGTGGTGCGCTCAGTGGCGTATAGTCCAGCTATCGCTGAGCTGCTCAAGCGACTGTCGCGACGATACGCAGGTCGCTATGTGGCCCAGTACAAGAATTGGATGTTTCCTGCGTGGACAAGGTCTGCGCTTCAGGATGAGCTTGAGGCGCTAGCTGATGGTGATAGCTCTGGTTTGAGTCGAGCGGTTGATCCGTCTTCGCAGGAGCTCGAAGCGTCTTTCACGACTCATAACCAGCCGGATGTGAATGGTTACCTCGATGCGCGGATCATTCTCCGGCAATACCGGACAGGGTTTGCTCCGGCATCTCTGCCTCACGGTAACTTCAAGGCACGGCACTATGGCATAGGGTTGGACTGTGATGCGCTGGAGGATTTCTTCCGGGCCAGTGGCGTTGAGCTTCTAGGGGTTGAGGTGATTCGGACAGCTGGTACGGCTGATTTCGTTTACGTATTGCGTCGATGATTTGATCGCCCCTGCTTGGAGGTATTAATGAAAACAGGGGGCGATCACTCGGGTGAAAGCTCTCGCAGAGCAGGCCATTTCAATGAGAAGTGCAAATGGTCTGGCTCTACGCAATTTGCTGGCGGATCCTATTCATCTCTGACTGCTCGGATTCTGTGAGGTATCCCGGCGTGAAGTGAATGGGGTCGCTCCAAACGATCATGCCTGTTGAGGGGCGACGCATGACGTTTGTGATGTTGCAATCCACAGCCCCATCATCTTCAGGTAGATACTGAGCTGCCTGAATCAGGGTGTTGAGCAAAGGAGCGAACTCGAGTTGGCTGCTAGCAGCCTGACTGCATTTTTCGAGGAATTGAGCCCGATGCTTATGCTCTACCAGCTCGCCATCTGTCAGCTCTGTGAATAGCTCGGCCAGCCGAGCGCCCTCGGTGCTTGTGGGGTCTACAGGCTGAAGCCATTCAACCTGCGCTAGCCAGTAAAACTCATCTTCCCAATACGCATCATCGGCTGGTGCCAGCGGCCCGAAGTCCTGAATAACTCTGACAACGTGTGGATTGCCCTTGGCGGATTGCTCGGAAAGAAAGCAGTGGCCTCTTCCGTCGGTGGTTAGACGATAGAGCTGGCCGTCACGCTGAAAAAGCATGGCTGAGGAGCCATGGGTAAAGTATTCGGCTGAACGGAGTGGCTCTTGTGCCATCACATGGTCAAAATACGGCCCGCTGAAGAGGTTGCTCATAGTGCTGCGCCTGGATCCAAAAATGGGTTTCCTCTCGTCAGAGTCCGCCTAGCCGAGCTATCCGGTCTTCTGTTTCGAGTATCGCGGTGTTAAGGAGAGCTTCTCGATCCTTGAACCTTTGCACCCGGCAATGCTGAGGGCGCTCACAGTTGCTGCCGTCAGTCGAGCAGCTACTGCAAACCAAGCTCAGAGCGTCTTGAGTTTGTTCCTCGGCCGTCGTGAGCAGTTTTCGGAACCCCCAGAGCTTGATCGACAACAGTGCCCACATTGGCAAATTTAAGAGTGTGCGCATCAGCGCCACCCTTGAGCTGCAATGCTGGATACTTTGGCGCACAGCTGAGTTCGTGCAGCGTCCAGTACCTGCGCATTGGTTTTTGCAGATAGGTGTTCACGGGCTTTGTTGCCCAGAAAGTAACTGATGCGTTCAGCGTTAGCGCCTGAAGGATGGGGAAGGCCTGCGAGAACCTGCTCAGGCTTGAGCAGGCCTTGGCGTTGTAGATGCTCAAGGGCCTCGGCCACTTTGGGCCCAAGGGGAACGTAGAGGCAGTTATTGCCCAGTGCTTTTACCTCCTCGGCAAGATGTGTCTCGACCTGCTCTCGCATCGATTTCTGCTTGAGCATTGAGGGACTGCCGCTGTAGTTCTCACCATTGATGAAAACTGGATAGCGCAGTGCAGAGGTGTAATGCACGAGGTGTGTGTGCGTATCGAATAGCCGGGCACAGCTATCAATCCCGAGCAGTTTCGGGATGCCAATGTGATCAAGCATGGCAATCAGGTTGTTACGCATTGGCCCAGAAAAACTCGCGGTTTCCTTGGCTTTTCTTCTGGCCTCTTCAATGGACGCTCCAGCTCTTAGCTGTCTGCGTGCCTCGCTCAGTGCGTTCACCGCTTGCTGGTGACCTGGTGTGATGCCGCAGATAGTGATCCGGGCTTTAGTGTTGATGTAGTCGAAGGGGGCGTAGAAGGTC
>NZ_JASATC010000015.1:0-113850 GCF_038440135.1 Pseudomonas sp. OTU5201
GTCAGTGCGTTGTCTACGTCGCTGTCGTTGCCCAGGACATTGCCAGTGGCCGGGTTGTCTTCAGCCACGGTATTGGTGTCAGCGACCAGGACGGACGCATCGTCCACCGGGGTCACGGTGATATCCAGCGTCGAGCTGCTGCCGGTGCTGGTGACGTAGGTGACTTCGGGCACCTCGCCGTTCCAGTTCTGCACCGGAGTGAAGGTGTAGTTGCCGTTAGTGGCGACGGTCAGGACACCGACGCCGGCGATGACCGCGCTGGAGCCTGCGGTGAAGCTGCCAGTGACGCCAGCCACGCTGAAGCTGGCGACGGTCAGTGCGTTGTCTACGTCGCTGTCGTTGCCCAGGACATTGCCAGTGGCCGGGTTGTCTTCGGCCACGGTGTTGGTGTCCGCCACCAGGACGGACGCATCGTCCACCGGGGTGACGTCAGCGAAGTTGAGCTCGGCGGTGTCGGTGGTGGTGCCGTCGGTGACGGTGTAGGTCGCCGTCGGTACCGGACCGGTGTAGTTCGACGCCGGGGTGAAGGTGAAGCTGCCGTTGGCATTGATGACCAGCGAGCCAACGCCATTGATGGTGGAGGTATCGCCGGCCTGGTAGGTGGTGCCGTTCACTTCGAACTGGGTGACGGTCAGGCTGTCGCCATCGATGTCGCTGTCGTTGGTCAGCACATTGCCATTTACCGGGGTGTCCTCGGTGACCGCAATCGGGCCGTCGTTGGTGGCCAGCGGCGCATCGTTCACCGGGGTGACGGTGATGTTCAGCGTGGTCTCGCTGCCGGTGTTGGTGGTGTAAGTGACTTCAGGTACCGCGCCATTCCAGTTGGCCACCGGAGTGAAGGTGTAATTGCCATTGGCGGCGATGGTCAGGGTACCGACGCCGGCGATGACCGCGCTGGAGCCCGCGGTGAAGCTGCCGGTGACGCCGGATACGGTGAAGCTGGCAACGGTGAGCGTGTTATCCGCATCGCTGTCGTTGCCGAGCACGTTACCGGTAGCTGGATTGTCTTCGGCCACGGTGTTGCTGTCGGGGCTCAGGACCGAGGCATCGTCCACAGGGGTGACATCGGCGAAGTTCAGTTCGGCGGTATCGGTCGTGGTGCCGTCGCTGACCGTGTAGGTCGCGGTGGGTACCGGGCCGCTGTAGTTCGGCGCCGGAGTGAAGGTGTAGGAACCATTGGCATTGATGACCAGGGTGCCAACGCCGGTGAGGTTGGCGGTCTGGCCGGCGGTGTAGGTCGTGCCGCCCAACGTGAATTGGGTGACGGTGAGGGTATCGCCGTCGGAGTCGCGGTCGTTGGTCAGCACGTTTCCGGTGGCGGGCGTGTCCTCGGTGACCGCAGTCGGGCCATCGTTGGCTGCAACGGGGGCGTCGTTTACCGGATTCACGCCAATGGTGACGACGATGGTGTCGGTGCCGCCTTTGCCGTCATCGACGATGACCGTGAAGTTGTCGGTGCCGTTGAAGTTCGGGTTGGGCGTGTAGGTGTAGGAGCCATCCGGGTTGATCGCCACGGTGCCGTTGCGCGGGGCGTCGCCAGGCGCATAGGTGAGCGGGTCGCCATCGGGGTCGGTGGCCCCCAGCTGACCTGTGATCGGGGTGTCTTCGTCAGTGGTGATGCTGGCGTCCTGGCCTTGCGGGGACGAGTTGGGGCTATCTGGAATGTCAGGGGTGGGCTGCTGGCCATCATTCGACGGGAGCGTGGCATTCACGGTGGGAGTGCCGTCCTCTTCGACCAGCGCTGCGCCGGCCAGTGGCTCGGTTCCGGTCGAGAAGCCAATGGTTGGGTCGACCCGGTCACCCGTTGCATCCAGCATCACGAAACTATGGCCGCCACCGGCGGCACCACCACCAGCGCCACCCGCGCTCGGGCCGGCCGCAGTGGCTTCGAGTTCCTTGGTCGGGTCGACGCCGGCCTCGATGGCCTTCTGCAGTTGTGCAACGTCATCGGCGGGCGTCTGCGTGGCCGGCTGGGGCGCCTGGGCTCCAGTGCTGGCGTCCGCATCGGATTCGCTCCACTGGCTATCGCGGCCGAGGTCGACGGTGCGGCCATCGGTGAGTTCGAGCGTCACCATGCCTTCGAGGCCGGTCTGCAACTGATCGCCCTTGAAGAGTCTGTCGCCTTCGATGAGCAGGCGCTGGATACCCTCGGGCGACATGGCAAATACCTGGCCGACAATGCTTTTGACGATCGCAACAACACTGCTCATGGGGTGACTCTCCTGGAGTGGCTCTCAGCTGGCTTGTCGTCGCTGGGGGTCGTTCCGTCGACGACCAAGCGCAGGACTGACATTCCTTTTCTATAGTTTAAGACGTGGCATAAAGGTGGCGCCAATAAATTGGCTTATTACGATTGGCTATTGAAGATATGCCAAAGTATTGACCAATTGACTCCCATCCTAAACAATCGATTGCATGCTGTCACTTTGATATTCATTGATCGTCCCGTGCCGTAAAGTGTGACTTGTGTCACGCCGGCCAGGCCTCGACTAAAGGCCATTTCCGGTGAAGTTTCCGGACCTCCAATTCAACGAAAAGGATGCCAAGAACATGCGTCTGCGCTTCTCCACCGTTCTCCCGTTCGCCCTGGCTGTCAGCCTGCCCGCCCACGCCCAGAGCCTCTCCGAGGCAATGCAACGTGCCATGGATGCCCATCCGGAGATCCAGGCTGGGGTGAACAGCCGTCTGTCGGCCGACAAACAGCTTCTGGCTGCCAAGGGGGGGTATCTGCCTTCAGTGGACCTGCTGGGGGGATATGGCCGTGAGGGCACTGACAACACCACCACTCGCGCCACCGGCGACGACCACTGGAAGACCATGACCCGTGGTGAGTCCAGCCTGCGTCTTCAACAGATGGTGTTCGACGGCTTTGCCACCAAGAACGAGGTGGGCCGCCAGCAGGCCACCGTCAACTCCCGCGCCTACTCGTTGCTCGGTACTTCCGAGCGCACCGCGCTGGACGTGGCCCAGGTCTATATCGACGTGCTGCGCCGCCAGGAGATGGTGCGCCTGGCCCAGGAAAACCTGCGCAGCCACGAACGCATCTTCGACCAGATCACCCTGCGCAGTGAGCGTGGGGTAGGGCGCCTGGCCGACCAGGACCAGGCAGAAGCTCGCCTGGCCCAGGCTCGCAACAACCTGATCACCGAACAGACCAACCTGAGCGACGCTCGCACCAATTTCTACAGCGTCGTGGGCGTGGATCCGGTGGAACTCAGCGAGCCGGCTGGCCTGCCGGGGCAATTGCCGGAGTCCCTGGAGTCGGCTCGCCAGACCCTGCTTGCCAACAGCCCGATCCTGCGCTCCGCCGAGTCCGATGTCGCCGCTGCCGAGAAGCAGTATGACGCCGCCAAGTCCTTCTTCTATCCGCGTTTCGATGCCGAATTGTCCCGTGGAGCGGACAATGACCTGGACGGCGAAAACGGCCACGTCAACGAATGGCAGGCAATGTTGCGCATGCGTTACAACCTGTTCGCCGGTGGCAGCAACAAGGCTGACCTGGAGTCCAAGGCCTACCAGATCAACGAAGCGCTGGACATTCGCAACAACGCCCTGCGTGTGCTGAACGAGGAACTGGGCCTGTCCTGGAATGCCCTGAACAACGCCCGAGAGCAGGTGCCGATTGCCCAGCAGTACGTCGACTACAGCACCCGCGTGCGTGCGTCCTACCAGCAGCAATTCAGCATCGGCGAACGGACCTTGCTCGACCTGCTGGACAGCGAGAACGAACTCTTCACTGCCTCGCGTCGCTTGGTGGATCTGCGTTACACCGAGCTGTTTACTCAGTACCGCATCAAGGCGACCATAGGCGAGTTGCTGAAGAGCCAGGGAGTGGTGGCACCGATGGCAACGGTCGTACAGACCGAACTGAAGCCAGAGGCAACCCTTCCCGGCTTGAACTGAATCCCTGGATCCCACCTGAACCGCCGGGTCGAAGCGCCTGCTTCGCCCTGGCGTTGAGTCCGGCTCCAGGCAGAGTCTTTCGTAGAACCCAGAGCAGAGTGCCCAGGCGTGGATCCAGAAGTCAGCCCGATTCAACTCAATACCGATCCCCGTGGGCAGCATGACGACCCGTTGCTGGACTCGCTGCTATCCCTTTGTGTCCTGCACCGCAAGCCCGCCAACCGGGCCATGCTCACCAGTGGCCTGCCACTGCCTAAACAGCGCCTGACTGCCGAACTGCTGCCCCGCGCCGCGGCCCGTGCCGGTCTGCAGGGGCGCCTCCTGCAGCGCCGCCTGGAACAGATCCCGAAGATCGCCATGCCCGCGCTGCTGCTGCTCAAGGAAGGCCGTTGCGCGGTGATGCTCGGCTGGAGCGACGATGGAACTGCTCGCCTGCTGCTCAGCGAGAGCGATGGCGGCGAGGTGAAGGTTTCTCGCGAGTTGCTGCAGGAGGACTACAGCGGCCAGGTATTCTTCGCCCAACCCCAGCACAAGTACGACCTCAACCAGGGCAGCCTGATTCCGCGTACCCAGTCCTGGTTCCGCGACACCCTGAAGCGCTCGCGCTGGCTCTATATCGACGCCGTTGCCGCGAGCCTGCTGATCAACCTGATCGGGCTCGGCGCGCCGCTTTTCGTGATGAACGTATACGACCGCGTAGTGCCCAACCAGGCCGCCGCGACCCTCTGGGTGCTGGCCATCGGTATTTCTGGCGCCTACTTCTTCGACCTGCTGCTCAAGACCATGCGCGGCCTGTGCCTTGACCTGGCTGGCAAGAAGACCGACCTGATCATCTCCGCCACCTTGTTCGAGCGCATCGTCGGCATGGCGATGAAGTACCGCCCGATGCGGGTCGGCAGCTTTGCCCAGAACATCCATGAGTTCCAGACGCTACGGGACTTCCTGGCCTCGCTGACCCTGACCAGCGTCATCGACCTGCCGTTCACCCTGTTGATCCTGCTGGTGATTGGCCTGCTGGGCGGGCATCTGGTCTGGGTTCCGATCCTTGCCTTCCCGCTGGCCATGGGCATCAGCTGGTTGTTGCAGAAACCGCTGGTGGCAACCATGGATCGCACCATGGCGCTGGCCGCCGAACGTCAGTCGAGCCTGATCGAAACCCTCGCCGGTCTCGATGCGGTGAAGGTCAACAACGCCGAGAGCGACCGCCAGTACCTCTGGGAGCAGACCATCGGCACCCTTGGCCGCCTCGAGCTGCGGGTGAAGATGCTCTCCAGCCTGGCGATGAACCTGACGCTGATGATCCAGCAACTGGCCGGCGTTGTGATGATAGTGGCCGGTGTCTACCTGATCATGGCCGGCGACCTCAGCATGGGCGGGCTGATCGCCTGCTACATGCTCAACGGCCGTGCCCTTGGACCGCTGACCCAACTCTCCGGCCTGCTCACGCGCTATCAGCAGGCGCGCCTGACCATGATTTCCGTGGACCAGATGATGGACCTGCCCCAGGAGCGCCAGGAGGGCGAGCAACCGCTGGTCCGTTCCAAGCTGCAGGGCAGCCTTGAGCTGCGCCAGATCAGCTTCACCTACCCGCATCAGCAGATCCCGGCCCTGAGCGACGTCAACCTGATCATTCGCCCGGGCGAGAAGATCGGCATCATCGGCCGCAGCGGTTCCGGCAAGAGTTCCCTGGCCAAGCTGATCGTCGGGCTCTACCAGGCTGACTCCGGCAGCCTGCTGGTGGACGGCACCGATATTCGCCAGCTGGACGTCAGCGAGCTGCGCCACAACGTCGGTTACGTCCCCCAGGACATCCAGCTGTTCAGCGGTACCCTGCGCGACAACCTGATGTCTGGCGCCCGTTACGTGGAAGATGAATTGGTGTTGCAGGCGGCGGAACTGTCCGGCGTGCACGAATTCGCCCGGATGCACCCACAGGGCTATGAGCTGCAGGTCGGGGAGCGGGGGCAGAACCTCTCCGGCGGCCAGCGGCAGAACGTTGCCCTGGCGCGCGCCTTGCTGCTCGACCCGCCGATCCTGCTGCTCGACGAACCCACCAGTTCGATGGACAACCCTGGCGAGGAGCGCCTCAAGGAACGCCTTGCCTCGGTGATCGCCAACAAGACCCTGTTGCTGGTCACTCACCGCGCCTCGATGCTTTCGCTGGTGGATCGCCTGTTGATCATCGACCGTGGACGGGTCATTGCCGACGGCCCGAAGGAAGCGGTCATGGAAGCGCTGAAGAAGGGGCAGATCAGTGTCGCATAAGGGCTTCGGCGCGCTGCGCCAGTACTTCAAGGGCGGTGACTCGCTGTCCGACCAACCGCTGCCGGAGGTCAACAAGGCCCTGGTGGAAGATGCACCGCGCGTTGTGCGGCTGACCATCTGGACCCTCATCGGCTTCACCCTGTTCATGGCGCTCTGGGCGCACTTTGCCCAGGTGGATGAAGTCACCCGTGGCGAAGGGAAGGCGATTCCCTCCTCGAAGCTGCAGAAGGTGCAGAACCTGGAAGGCGGCATCGTGTCCGAGCTCTTCATCCGCGAGGGCCAGGTAGTGGAAGTGGGTGATCCGTTGCTGCGTCTGGACCCAACCCGTTTCGAGTCGAACGTCGGCGAGACCGAGGCTGACCGCAATGCCATGCAGCTGCGGGTCGAGCGCCTGAGCGCCGAGGTTGACGACCGCCCGCTGGAGATTTCCGAAGCGCTTCGCAACGTCGCCCCCGAGCAGGCGGACAGCGAGGACGCCCTGTACCGCAGTCGGCAGCAACAGCTTCAGGAAGAGGTGGCCGGCCTTGAGGAACAACTGGTGCAGCGCCGCCAGGAGCTGCAGGAGTTCATCTCCAAGCAGGGCCAATACCGCAACAGCCTGCAGCTGCTGCGTCAGGAGATCGCCATCTCTGAGCCCCTGGTGGCCCAGGGTGCGATCTCCAAGGTGGAAGTGTTGCGCTTGCGCCGTGCCGAAGTGGAGAACCGAGGCGAGCTGGAAGCCACTAGCCTGGCGATTCCCCGCGCCGAGTCAGCGATCAAGGAAGCTGAGCGCAAGATCGCCGAAACCCGCTCGCGCTTTCGCAGCGAGGCGCTGGCCCAGTTGAACGAGGCGCGTACCGAGCTGAACAAGGCCAATGCCACCGGCAAGGCCCTGGAGGACCGGGTCAAGCGCACCCTGGTCACCTCGCCGGTGCGGGGTATTGTCAAGCAGTTGCTGGTCAACACTATCGGTGGCGTGATCCAGCCGGGCAGCGACCTGGTGGAGATCGTGCCGCTGGACGACACGCTGCTGGTAGAAGCACGCATTCGGCCGCAGGACATTGCCTTCCTGCACCCCGGACAACGCGCCATGGTCAAGTTCACCGCCTATGACTTCACCATCTATGGCGGGCTGACCGCCGATCTGGAGCAGATCGGCGCGGACACCATTACGGACGAAGACGGCAACAGCTTCTACCTGATCAAGTTGCGCACCCAGAAGAGCCACCTGGGTAGCGACCAGAACCCGCTGCTGATCATTCCCGGCATGGTCGCTTCGGTGGATATCATGACCGGCAAGAAGAGCATCCTCAGCTACCTGCTCAAACCCATCGTCCGCGCCAAGGCAGAGGCTCTGCGCGAGCGCTGATCAGGCCTGTAGGGTGGATAGTGCTCTTCTATCCACCGCCTACGGTTTCCCGCCCAGCTCCTTCTGACCTCACTCCGCGAACAGCTTCTGCACCACCGAGAAATCCTTCTTGCCCTTGCCCTGCTTGAGCAGCAGGCGATAGAGCTGCAGCGCCAGGGCGCCCATGGGGGTGCTGGAGAGGCTGTGCTGCGCGGTCTCCTGGGCCAGGCCCAGGTCCTTGGTCATCAGCTCGGCCATGAAGCCGCCGTCGTAGTCCCTGCTCGCCGGCGCGTTGGGCATCACGCCCGGCCAGGGGTTGTAGCGTTCCAGCACCCAGTTGCCGCCCGAACTCTGGCGCATGATCTCGGCGAGGATGGCCGGGTCGAGGCCGTTGGCCACGCCCAGAGCCATGGACTCGGCGGTACCGATCATCTGCACCGCCAGCAACTGGTTGTTGCACACCTTGGCCACCTGGCCGGCGCCGTCGGGGCCGGCGTGGAAGATGTTCTTGCCCATGGCCTCGAAGACCGGCCGTGCCTTTTCCAGTGCCGCCGCTTCGCCGCCCACCATGAAGGTCAGGGTGCCCGCCGCCGCGCCGGCCGTGCCGCCCGATACTGGCGCATCCAGCAGCTCGATGCCGCGTGCCTTGGCCGCCGCATGCACCTTGCGTGCGGATTCGGGGGCGATGGTCGAGCATTCCAGCACCAGGCTCCCGGGGGCGATGGACTCCAGCAGGCCGTCGCTGCCGAGCAATAACCCTTCTACGTGTTTGCTGGCGGGCAGCATGGTGATCACCACCCGGGTACCGCTGACCGCGTCCCGCGCATCCCGTGCCGGCTTGGCGCCTTCGGCCGCGAGCTCGTCGATGGCGGCCTGCACCAGGTCGTAAACCCTGAGGTCATGGCCGGCCTTGAGCAGGTTGCGGGCCATAGGCAGGCCCATGTGGCCCAGTCCGATAAAGGCGATCTTGCTCATCGTGGTTCTCCTTGTCCGGTGCTGCGCGGTAGCGATCAGCGTCTCAGAGATCGTCCAGCGGGTGCCGGCCTTCCCAGACCGGCTCGAAATGGGCATCGATCACCGCACGGGGAATGGCCGCCACATCCGGCCAGTGCCAACGCGGCGCGTTGTCCTTGTCGATCAGCCGTGCGCGCACGCCTTCGGGGAATTCCGGGTGGCGGCAGCAGTTCAGGCTCATGGCGTACTCCATGCGGAATACGTCGGCGAGCGACAGGTGCTTCGCCCGGCGAATCTGCTCCCAGACCAGGTGGGCAGTGAGCGGGCAACCGGCGGCGAGTGTCTTGGCGGCGCGCGCCAGCGGCACGTCGCTGTCGTGCTGGAGGGCGGTCATGGCTTTCCAGGTCGCCGGCAGGTCAGCGACGTCCAGCAACTCATCGATGCGTTTGCGCCGCGGCAGCCACTGGGCTTCCGGCAACTGGCTGCGCGATTCGTGCTCCAGCGCCTTGAGCAGGCTGTTGAGCTGGGCGTTGGGCTGGTCTTGCCAGTTGAGCTGGACCAGGCCGGCGAGCAGGGCGTCTTGCTGGTCCTCCAGGAGAAATCGGTCGGCCAGGTCGAGATCCAGTGCGTCGTGGGCATTGATGGTTCCAGCGCCCAGGCCAAGGAAAAGGCCGAGCTTGCCGGGCAGGCGGGCGAGGAACCAGCTGCCGCCAACGTCGGGATAGAGGCCTATGTTGATTTCCGGCATCCCCAGGCGGCTGGACGGGGTGACGATGCGGATCGAGGCACCCTGCATCAGGCCCATGCCACCGCCCAGTACATGGCCATGGGCCCAGCAGATCAGCGGTTTGGGATAGGTGTGGATGCGGTGGTCGAGACGGTATTCGTCGGAGAAGAAGCGACCCGCGAGCGGCGGCACCACGCCGGGCTGCTCGCGGCAGGCGTCCACCAGCTTGCGCACGTCGCCGCCGGCGCAGAAGGCCTTGGGACCATTGCCGCGCAGCAGCACACAGACGATTTCCGGGTCTTCGGCCCAGGCGCGCAGTTTGGCGTCCAGGGCCTCGATCATCGGCAGGGACAGGGCGTTGAGGCTGGCCTCGGCGTCCAGGCTGGCGATGCCGATACGGGCCCCGTGCAGGCCGCTGCGTTCTTCGAAACTCACATTCATAGTCGTTCTCGTCCCGCGTTCGGTCATTTGTTGCGCCAGTGCGCGTCGCGTTTTTCCAGGAAGGCGTTGACGCCTTCGCGGGTGTCGTCGGCGTCGAACAGGTCGACGAAGCGCTCACGCTCTTCCGGCAGCCAGCCGTTCGGCCCACGCTCCCGTGCGCCCTGGATCAACGGTTTGATGGTGCGTACCGCAACCGGGCTCTGCCGCGCCACCTTGGCCGCCAGCAGCAGGGCAGTGCCGCGGGCTTCGCCGCTGTCCACCACCTGTTCCACCAGGCCAATGCTCAGGGCGGTTTCCGCATCCACGCGCTCACCGCACAGGATCATGCGCTTGGCCCAACCTTCGCCCACCAGCCAGGGCAGGGCCTGAGTACCGCCGGCGCAGGGCAGCAGGCCCACGGCGGCTTCGGGCAGGGCCATCTGCGCCTGGCGCTCGGCGATGCGGATGTCGCAGGCCAGGGCGCATTCCAGGCCGCCACCCATGGCGTAGCCGTTGATCGCGGCGATGGACACGCCACGGAAGTCGCGCAGGGCCTCGAAGGCCTCGCCGAAGCGCCGGGCCATTTCACGGGCGCGAGCCTTGTCGCCATCGGCGAAGAGATTGAGGTCGGCCCCGGCGCTGAAGAACTTCGGCCCCTGGCCGGTCACCACCAGGGCATAGATGTCGTCGTCGCGGTTGAGGTGCTCAATCAGTTGCTTGAGGCCGATCAGCGACTCGCGGTCCCAGGTGTTGGCCGGCGGGTGGTTGATAGTGATCAGCGCCGTGTGGCCGTGCTTCTCCACCGTCAGCTTGTGGGTCAGGTCGAAGATTCCGGGCTGGTAGGGTTCTACGGCAGTGCTCATGTGCATCTCCTTACAACAGACGGTCAAGGGTTCCGCCCTGTTCCAGTAAACGGCGCGCCACGATGACGCGCATGATTTCATTGGTGCCTTCGAGGATCTGGTGCACCCGGGTATCGCGCACCCAGCGCTCCAGAGGATAGTCGTTCAGGTAGCCATAGCCGCCGTGCAGCTGCAGGGCTTCGTTGCACAGCGCGAAGCACTGGTCGGTGGCAAAGCGCTTGGCCATGGCGCAGTAGAGGCTGGCCTCCGCGTGGCGCTGGTCCAGGCGGTGGGCGGCCAGACGCACCATCTGCCGGCTGGCGGTGAGTGCCGTGAGCATGTCGGCGAGCTTGAATTGCAAAGCCTGGAAATCGGCCAATGGCTTGCCGAACTGCTTGCGCTCCTCCACGTAGCGCAGGCTCTGTTCCAGGGCCGCCTGGGCGGCGCCAAGGGAACAGCTGGCAATGTTCAGGCGGCCGCCGTCCAGACCCTTCATGGCGTAGACGAAGCCTTCGCCTTCCGGGCCGATGCGATGGCCAGCCGGGATTCGCACCCCCTCGAACGTGATGGTACGGGTTGGCTGGGCACGCCAGCCCATCTTGTCTTCGTTGCGGCCGTAACGGATGCCTTCGGCATCGGCCGGCACCAGGAAGCAGGAGATGCCCTTGGCACCGTCCTGCCCGGTACGCGCCATGACGATCAGAACCTGGGTGCTGCCAGCGCCGGAGATGAAGCATTTGCTGCCGTCCAGCACGTAGTGGTCGCCGTCGCGGCGGGCGCGGGTACGCAGGTGGGCGGCATCGGACCCGGCATCCGGTTCGGTCAGGCAGTAGGAGGCCAGCAGCTCGCCGCTGATCAGTCCAGGCAGCCAGCGTGCCTTCAGCTCGCTATCGCCGAAGGAGGCGAGCATCCAGGCGGCCATGTTGTGGATGGTCAGGTAGGCGGTGGTGGCCACGCAGCCGGCGGCCAGTTGCTCGAAAATCAGCGCGGCCGACAGCCGGGACAGACCCAGGCCGCCATCGTTTTCGCTGATATACAGCCCCAGGTAACCCTGTTCGGCGGCTCGGCGGATCACCTCCAGCGGGAAGTGATGGTCGCGGTCCCACTCGGCTGCGTGAGGGGTGAGTTCATGGCTGGCAAAGGCGCGGGCGCTGTCCACCAGCAGGCGTTGTTCTTCGGTGAGGTCGAAATCCATGGATCGTCTGCCTGTGCTCGGTTCCGTGGCGATGCTGCGCACCGCTTGGCGAATGAGTTCGCCCCTACTTCAGGTGGATGGTCATGTTCGGGCCGGTGACCGGTGTGTCATCGAACCAGCGCGTCGTGACCGTCTTGGTTTCGGTGTAAAAGCGCACCGCCTGCTTGCCATAGGCGTGCAGGTCGCCATAGAACGAACCCTTCCAGCCAGTGAAGGAGAAGAAGGGCAGGGGTACCGGAATGGGAACATTGATCCCCACCTGGCCGACCTCAATCGCGTGCTGGAAGTGCCGCGCGGCCCCGCCGGAGCGCGTGAACAGGCTGGTGCCGTTGCCGTAGGGGTTGGCGTTGACCAGGGCGATGGCCTCTTCCAGGGTGTCTGCCTCCATGCACAGCAGCACCGGGCCGAAGATCTCCTCACGGTAGAGGCCCATCTTCGCCGTCACGCCGCGGAACAGCGTGGGGCCCAGCCAGTTGCCGTTCGGGTAGCCCGGCACTTCGCATTGAGAACCGTCCAGCAGGCATTCGGCGCCTTCGGCCTTGCCCTCGGCGATCAGCCGCAGTACGCGCTGGCGAGCCTGTTGGCTGATCAAAGGGCCGAAGGCCGAATGGGCATCTTTCCAGTGGCCGGGGCGCAGCTCGGCCATCTGCGCAGCCAGTTCGGGAATCCACTGGCGCGCCTCTCCCACGAAGATCGCCACGCTGATGGCCATGCAGCGCTGGCCGGCGGCACCGCAACTGGCGCCGATCAGATTGCTCAGCACCTGGTCCTTGTGGGCGTCGGGCAGTACCACCATGTGGTTCTTGGCGCCGGCAAAGGCCTGTACCCGTTTCAGGTGGGCGGTGCCTGTGCGGTAGATGTGCTGGCCTACCGGCACCGAGCCGACGAAGGAGATGGCACGTACGTCGGGATGGGTGAGCAGGGCGTCCACCTGCTCGCGGCCGCCGTGGATAACCTGCAGCACGCCCTTGGGCGCGCCGGCTTCGATGAAGAGCTCGGCGAGTCGGTTGGGGGTCAGCGGGTCTTGCTCGGACGGCTTGAGGACGAAGGTGTTGCCGCAGGCGATGGCCAGCGGAAACATCCACAGCGGGATCATCGCCGGGAAGTTGAAGGGGGTGATACCGACGCATACGCCCAGCGGCTGTACCCAGCTGGCCGTGTCGATCTCGCGGGCGACGTTCTCTACCGTCTCGCCCATCATCAGGCTGGCCACGTTAGCGGCGTGTTCGGCCACTTCGATTCCGCGCCAGACGTCGCCCTTGGCATCGGCGAAGGTCTTGCCGGTTTCACTGGCCAGCAGCTCGGCCAGTTCGTCGTGATGGTCCTTGAGCAGTTGCTGGTAGCGCAGCATCAGCCGGGCGCGCTCCGGCACCGGGACTTCGCGCCAGCTCTGGAAGGCATTCTTGGCGCTGGCGACAGCGGCCTCGATCTCCTCGGCAGTGGCCTTGGGCGCAAGGGCCAGGACCTCCTGGGTTGCCGGGTCAGTGACTTCGATCAGCTCGCGGGCGCGGCTTTCGCGCCATTCACCGCCGATCAGTTGTGGAAGTGTCCTGGCCATCTGGTCCTCCACCCGTAAGACGGGACCTTGTCGTTTCTTGCTTTTATAGCGGCCGCCGAACCAATTGTGGATTGACGATCTTGGTTGTGGGATGGACGATCTTGGTATTGCAGGCCACTACAAGAACGACCATGAGCCGCTCCGTCGAGACATCCAACTGGCCCCTGCCGGCGAACGGCGTGCGCTTCACCACGCCGCCCCGGCTTCGCCGTCTGCTGGCCCGTCATCCGTTGACTTGCGCTTGTTATCCACTGGCCCTGGGCTACTACCCGGAGGCCTTGGGGCACCGTATGGAACGCCTTGAACCCGAAGACAGCCTGCTGATCTACTGCCGCTCCGGGCAGGGTTGGCTGGAAAGCGGGGATGGACGATTCGAGGTGGCAGGGGGTGACCTGCTGCTGTTGCCCAAGGGCCGTGCCCATGCCTATGGGGCAGATGCACAGCGCCCCTGGAGCATCTACTGGGTGCATTTCGAAGGCGAGTTGGTGGAGGACTACCTGCGCCCCCTGGGCCAGTCGGCCATGCGCCGGATAGGCGTGCAGCCGAGGTTGCTGGCGGACCTGGATGGCCTGCTGGGACTGCGCAAGCAAGGCTTGAACCTGCCGCATTTCGTCCATGCCGCCCATCAGTTGCAGACCCTGCTGACCTCCCTGGCGGTACTGCCGGTGCGGGGCTATCTCAAGTCCGGCCGGGTGCTGGACGTGGACGCGGTACAGGCGGTGATGCGTGCCCATCTTCACGACAGCCTCAAGCTCGACCAGTTGGCGGCGCAGTTCAAGCTGTCGCGCTTCCACTTCGCCAAGACCTACCGAGCCCTGACCGGCCATGCGCCGATCCAGGACTTCATTCAACTGAAAATGGCCCATGCCTGCCGCCTTCTCGACGAAGGCGATCAGGGGGTAAAGCAGATCGCCGAGCAGTTGGGTTACGAGGACGTCTACTACTTCTCGCGGCTGTTCCGGAAGGTGGTGGGGATGGCACCCAGTCATTACCGGGCCTTGCACCAGGGGTGATTGGGTGGAGCAGAACCCTGTGGGGCGAATTCATTCGCCAAACAGGCCGAAGGGCTGCCTCCCAAGCCTTTGAAAACCCACCATCCCTCACCTCCGGCCCATACTTTCCCGGCGGGTGAAGAGGGAGCGCTGCGAACAAGCTCGTCAGTCGGTCTCCACCGGGCGCCCACCCAGCAACTTCATCCACAACGCCACGACTTCCGCCAGTTCGGCGCGCAGTACCTGCGGTGCCGGCAGCTCCATGCGCTGGTAGGCGGGCAGCCGGGCCAGGCGATCATCGTCGCGGGGTTCTTCCAGTAATTGGCTGGCGACCTGCACAACGTCCGCCAGATCCACCGGGCCTTTGTGCTGGCGGCACCAGTCGCGGCGCAGGCGGGCGCAGTCCTGCAGGTTGCCGGGAAGCTTCCAGGCGGTGAGCAGCAGCACGCCCAGTTCGGCGGAGAGTTGTTCACAGAGACGCTGCAGGTCGACTTCCAGGCGTGACACTTGTGGCCATTGGTGCAGTTCCTTCAGCAGCGGCAGGCTGCCGACGTCCTGCAGCAGGCCGGCCAGCAGGGCGTCTTCTGCTTCCAGGTGGGGCAGGTGTTGCGCCAGGCCGGCGCTCAAGGCTGCGCGTTGCAGGCTGAGACGCCAGCGCTTGTTGAAGACTTTTTCCAGGCTAGGTTCGCTGCCCTCGTACAGCTGCCGCAGTTCAAAGGCCAGCACCAGGTTGGCCAGACGCCTGCCGTCCAGTTGCTGGACCACGTCCGTCAATTGCGCGCCGGGGTGGATGTGGCCGAGCAGGGGCAGGCTGGCGAATTCCTTCAGGCGATCGGCCAGCGCGGGACAGGCCTCCAGGAGGGCGCTGGCTTGTTCGTGGTTGGCCGCGTCCGCCGTCTGCAGCTGGCGCAAGCGCAGGGAGACCCCCGGCATCGGCGGCAATGCACCGGCGTCCTTGAGAAAGCGCTCGTAGAGCGCGAGTTTCACGTTGTCGTGACGGTTGTCCATGTGGGATTGCTCCTGGCGTCCTTGATTGACAAGGGTAGTGGGCATTTCTTAGGGTGCCCGACCATCGGGCGGGAAGCGCCCCGGCAACCGCCACGGAACAGATAAAGCGATGACTGAAAGCGACGACCGGATCAAGCTCGAAGCGAGCTGGAAAGAAGCCCTGCGAGATGAGTTCGATAAACCCTACATGCAGGCCCTGAGTGAGTTCCTGCGCCAGGAGAAGGCCGCCGGCAAGGTGATCTTCCCGCCGGGACCGCTGATCTTCAATGCGCTGAACTCCACGCCGCTGGAGCGGGTGAAGGTGGTGATCATCGGCCAGGACCCCTACCACGGCCCGGGTCAGGCCCATGGCTTGTGCTTCTCGGTGCAGCCGGGCGTGCCGGCGCCGCCGTCCCTGCAGAACATCTACAAGGAACTCAAGCGCGACCTGAACATCGAGATTCCGTCCCACGGCTACCTGCAGTCCTGGGCCGATCAAGGCGTGCTGATGCTCAACACCTCCCTTACCGTCGAACAGGCCCGCGCCGGCTCCCATGCCGCTGCCGGCTGGCAGCCTTTCACCGACAAGGTGATCGAGGTGGTCAGCCAGAGTCGTCCGCGCCTGGTGTTCCTGCTCTGGGGTTCCCACGCGCAAGGCAAGGAGCGCCTGATCGACCCCACCAAACACCTGATCCTGAAATCGGCGCATCCGTCGCCACTGTCGGCGTACCGGGGCTTTCTCGGCAACGGCCACTTCAGCCGCTGCAACAAATTCCTGGCCCAGCATGGGCTGGAGCCCATCGAATGGAGCCTGCCCGCGCTCTGAGCGCTCTGAGCGGTCAGCGCGGGTAGCAGGCCAGGCCGCGCAGGTCGCTGGCCAGGTCGGCCAGGCGATTGTCCAGGTGCTGGCGCTGGTCCGTCTCGGCCTGGTTGAACAGGTCCGCAAGCAGGCTGGCGAAGGCCTGGAGCTGCTGGGTCTCGAAGGTCCGGAACGCTGCGGTCCCGTGGGTTTTCGGGGACTGCAGCAGGCTGGTCAGCTGCGCCTGGAAGTCGGGGTTGTGACGCGCGTACAAGGTGCGGCGTAGGGCCAATTGCCAGGCCTGGCGATTCTCCATCCAGATCCGGTTGTACTCGCCCTGGGCTTTTGACCACTCGGCGATCCTTGTCCGCTGGCGGGCTGTGGCCCGGCCCATCCAGTCCTCAACCCGCTCCACCATGCGCTGGGTGCGTTGGTCCACCTGCTCGGTCATGGATGGCGCCAGGTACTCGTCGTGCAGCGCCTCGTTCTTCTCGTCCATGGCGACATAAAGCTCACCCACTTGCCTGGGGCTCAGGCTTTCGGTCAGCCCGACCACGGTTGGCGTGATTTCAACGGATATGCGCTTGATCGAGCCCTGCACATTGTCGATCCAGCCTTGCACCGTGGTTGGCTCCAGGTGCGGTTGCTTCGCCTGGAGGCGGACGCTTTCCAGCCAGTCGACATAGATCGGTAGTTGCGTACGGCAATGCCATGCCAGGTGCTGTTGCAGGTGACTGTCCAACCATTGCACCTGTCGGTCGTCGAGCGTGACGTAGCTCTTGACCCACAGGGGGATGATCAGGTCCAGGTTGCGGTAGGCCAGGTCGAGACGGCTGCAGGAGGCCAGCAGCAAGGCGGTGGCGAACAGCAGGAGACGAAGCGGTGCGATGCGTCCGGACATGGCGGTCAGCCTTGGCAACCATCGGATAGGAAGAGCATAGGCGCGTCTTGTTGCGAATGATTTCGCACCCGCAACCGGATGTTGCCGGAGAAAAAGAGCCCGCACGAGGCGGGCTAAGCGTGGGTCTCTTGCTTTTGCCAGCGCCGGAACACTGGCTCGGCGAGGAACAACACAAGCAGCAGTCGCAGTACCTGCAGGGCGGTGACCAGAGGCACCGACAATTGCAGCGCTTCAGCGGTGAGGCTGAGTTCGGCGATGCCGCCCGGCATCATGCCCAGCATCAGCGAACGGTGGTCGAGCCCGTCCAGCCAGCCCAGCAGCTCTGCAGCCACGGCGGCGAAGGCCATGCCCAGGGAGGTGGCCAGCAGTGTGCGGGCGATGAAGGAGGGCGCGCGGCGGAAGAACGCGCGATCGAAATGGCAGCCCAGGGCACTGCCGATCAGCCACTGGCCGAGTTGGCTGGCGCCTTGCGGCAGGCCCAACTGCAGGTCGAAGCCGATGCTCATGGCGGCGCTGACCAGCAGCGGGCCGATCAGCCAGGGGTTGGGTTGGTGGAAGCGCTGCATCAACGCAGCCAGCAGCGCGCCACTGGCCAACAGCGCCACAAGCCAGCTCCAGTCCACGGTTGCGGCCTGGTGCTGGACGGCGGGAACGCCGAGAAAGAACTGGAACAGCGCCGGCACGCTCAGCACCACCAGCAGCAGGCGCAGGCTCTGGCCGGCAGCGACGCGGCTGAGTACAGCGCCGTTACGCTGGCCTAGGTTGACCATCTCACTGGCGCCGCCCGGCATGCTGGCGAAGAAGGCGGTGGCGCGGTCCTCGCCGCTGCGCAGCATCAGGCTGATGCCAATGACGCTGGAAAGGGTGGTGGCCACGGCCCCGATCAGGATGATCGCGCTGTTGGCCAGCACCTGTTCGATCACGGCCGGAGTGAAATGCAGGCCGATGCCCGCGCCCACGATCCACTGACCGCACTTACGTCCGCCAGGGACTTCCGCCAGTGGCAGATTGCCGATGCAGCGTACGGCGATCACCGCCAGTAGCGAGCCCACCATCCACGGCAGCGGCCAGCCAACCAGGCTGGCCAGCCAGCCGCCAGCGGCACCCACCAGCGGCGTCAGCAGCCACTTAGGCATGGGCCAGCTTCGCCTTGGCCCGAGCGCGCATCCAGCGAATCCCCGGCAACGCCAGCATGATCGCCGTCAGCACCCAGAGCGCGATGGTGATCGGGCTGCTCCAGAGAATGCCGAGGTCGCCATTGGTGATGGACAGGGCACGGCGCAGGTTGGATTCCATCAGCTCGCCCAGGACGAAACCGAGGATCAGCGATGACAGCGGGAAGTCCATCTTGCGCAGCAGGTAGCCGAACACGCCGAGGGCGGCCATCAGCACCAGGTCGAAGGTGGTGCTGTGAACGGCATACACGCCGACGACGCTGACGATGGTGATCGCCGGCACCAGGATCCAGGTCGGCACGCTGAGCATGCGCGCGAACAGGCCCACCAGCGGGATGTTCATCACCAGCAGGATGACGTTGCCGATGAACAGCGACGCGATCAGGCCCCAGACCACGTCGGGCTGCTGCTCGAACAGCAGCGGACCGGGGGTGATGTTGTAGAGGGTCAGGGCGCCGATCATCACGGCGGTGGTGCCCGAGCCCGGCACGCCGAGGGTCAGCATGGGGATCAGCGAGCCACAGGCCGAGGCGTTGTTGGCCGCTTCCGGAGCGGCCACGCCGCGCAGGTCGCCTTCACCGAAGCGGCCACTGCTGCCGGCCATGCGCTTCTCGCTCATGTAGGTGATGGCGCTGGCGATGGTGGCACCGGCACCCGGCAGCACGCCGATGACGAAACCGGCCAGGGAACTGCGCACGCTGCTCCACCAGGTAAAGGAAAACTCCTTGAAGTTGAACAGCATGCGCCCGCTGGCCTTGACCGCCTGCTGACCGGTGGCGGTGTGTTCGAGCATCAGCAGCACTTCGCTGACGCTGAACAGGCCGATTACCACGATCACGAACTGGATGCCGTCGGAGAGACCGACGCTGTCGAAGGTGAAGCGGTAGACCCCGGTCGTGGCGTCCACGCCGACCGTGGCCAGGCCCAGTCCGATGAGCGCCGAGAGCAGGGTTTTCACCGGCTTGTCGCCGACCATGCCGCCCAGGCAGGCAATGGCGAAGACCATCAGTACGAAGTACTCCGCCGGGCCGAAGGCTACCGCCCAGTTGGCCAGGATCGGCGCGAAGAGCACCACGCCCATGGTGGCAATGGTGCTGCCGATGAAGGAGCTCATGGCCGACAGCGACAGGGCGATGCCGCCCTTGCCCTGACGCGCCAGGGGGTAGCCGTCGAGGGTGGTCATGATGGCGGCGGCGTCGCCGGGTACGTTGAGCAGGATCGCCGAGATGCGTCCGCCGTACTCGCAGCCCAGGTACACGGCGGCCAGCAGGATCAACGCGGTCTCCGGCGGCAGGCCGAGGGCGAAGGCCAGGGGCAACAGGATGGCCACGCCATTGATCGGGCCGAGGCCCGGCAAGAGGCCGACGACGGTGCCTACGAAGGCGCCGAACAGCGCCACCAGGAGGTTGATCGGGCGCAGGGCGACGTCGAAGCCCTGGGCCAGGAAGTTGAGGGTTTCCATCTCAGTTCTCCAGGAAGGCCAGCAGGCCCAGGGGCAGCGGAACGTCCAACAGGTAGTCGAACAGGCCGTAGAGCAACACGCCCATCAGCACGCCGCTGACCAGGCTCGGCAGCGGCCGGCCCATGAACAGCAGGCCGAGGCCGAAGCCGACCAGGGAGGTGCTGACAACGAAGCCCAGGGGTTCAAAGAGCAGCGCGTAGGCGAACAGGGCAGCGACGCAGAGTGCGACCTTGCGAGCCAACGGCCATGAAATCGGCAGGTCTTCGGCGTCGCCCGGCTTGTACAGAAGCCAGAGTGCGGCCGTTGCCATCAGGAAGAGGAGCAGCAGGGGGTAGGCGCGTGGGCCGACCGGGTCGTAGCTGAAGGGGGCCTGAAAGCCCCAGGCGACCACTGCGAGCAGGGCGCAGACGAGCAGCCAGACCGCAGCGAAGATTCGTACGTACATGGCGGTTTACCTAGGAATCATTGATTCCCCCTCTCCCATTGGGAGAGGGGCCGGGGGTGAGGGAATTGACCGCATCACCCGATCTTCAGGGGAGGGCTACTGCGCCAGGCCGAATTCGCCGGCGAGCTGCTTGTACTGCTTCACCTGCTCGAAGACGTAGGCCTTCAACTGGTCGCCGGTGAGGCTGAGGGGGAACAGGTCGCGCTGTTCACGCAGCTTGGAGAAATCGTCGCTGGCCAGCAGGGTGTCGAACTGCTGTTTCCACCAGTTGAAGTCTTCGTCGCTGACTTCCGGGCCCATGTAGAAGCCACGGATCACCGGCCAGGTGATATCGAAGCCCTGCTCCTTGGCGGTGGGGATTTCGGCCAGCTTGCCCGGCAGGCGCTGGTCGGAGAGCACGGCGAGAACTCGGATCTTGCCGGCTGCCAGTTGCGGGGTGATCTCGCCGAGGCCACTGCTGGTCACTTGCACGTGGCCACCGAGCATGGCGGTGAGGGTTTCGCCGCCGCCCTCGAAGGCAACGTAGCGCAGCTTCTGCGGGTCGATGCCGGCGGCGCGGGCGATCAGCGCGGTTTGCATCCAGTCCTGGCCGCCGATGGTGGCGCCGGCGCCGAAGACGATGGAGGCAGGGTCTTTTTTCACCGCTTCCACCAGTTCGCCCAGGGTTTTGTACGGGGAATCGGCGCGCACGGAGATGGCGCCGTAGTCGGTGCCGATGCCGGCCAGCCAGCGCACGGCGTTCTCGTCGTAGCGGCCGAACTTGCCCTGGGCAAGGTTCAGCAGGGAGCCCGATGAGAAGGCGGTGATGGTGCCGGCATCTTTCGGGCGCTGGGCTACCACGGCGTTGTACGCCACGGCGCCAACTCCGCCGGGCATGTAGGTGACGCGCATGGGCGCCTCGAGCAGGCCGCCGTCCTTCAGGCCGCTCTGGGCCAGCTTGCAGGTGAGGTCGAAGCCGCCGCCGGGCTTGGCCGGGGCGATGCACTCGGGGCGCTTGGGCTCGGCCAGCAATTGGGTGGACAGCAACAGGCCAGAAGTGATCAGGGCAATGCGGGAGAGGGCGGTTTTCATCGGGGTTCTCCTGTGGAGTTTTATTGTGGTTCAGGCTTTACCAGATCGGCAGGGCGTAACTGACGATCAGGCGCAGTTCATCCGCATCGCGGGCGAAGCTGGAGCGGAATCCGGCGTGGCGTGCACGCAGGGTGAGGTTCTTCAGACTGCCGCTGGGCACGACGTACTTGAACTCGACGTCGCGCTCCCACTCGCGGCCTTCGTCGCTGCTGCCAGTGACTTCAGCGTTGTCGCTGGTGATGTAGCGGGTCATGAAGCTCAGGCCAGGTACGCCCATGGCGGCGAAGTCCAGATCGTAGCGGGCCTGCCAGGACTGCTGGTCGGCGTTGGCGAAATCGTTGATCTGCACGAAGTTCACCAGGAAGGGGTCGCTTCCATCGATGTAGGCGTAACCGGTGTCGCCGCTCATGCGCTGATAGCCCAGACCAACCTTGTGGCTCCCCTGGCCGTAGCTGACCATGCCGTTGAGGGCACGGTTGTCCACCTTGCCGGCCTCGGCACGGCCGGTGTCGTCGCTGATGGCGTAGCGCAGGTCGGCACTCAGGGTGCCGGCACCCAGTGGCTGGCTGGCGAGCAGGCCGAAGAAGTGCTGGCGGTAGACCTCATCCAGCTCGGCGAAGTAGTACCGGCCGGTGTAGTGCGTGTTGAAGGCGTAGTCGGCACCGGCGAGGTCGAAGTGATCGCCAGTGGCGGCTGCGGCGAAGCGCTTGTTCTTGTTGTTGATGGCCAGGTCTTCGGAGTTGGTGGAAGCGCGGTCCTTGACCTCCGACAGACGTCCGCCGGTGAAAGTCAGGTTGCTGATCTCCTTGGAGGTGAGCAGGCCGCCCTCGAATACCTGGGGCAGGATGCGGCTGTCGCTGGCTTTCACCACGGGCAGTTCGGGAATGTGGGTGCCCAGGCGCAGTTCGCTCTTGGAAGCGCGCAGCTTGGCGGTCAGGCCGAGCTTGCTGTACTCGTCCGGGGTGCCGCCATCGTCCTGCACTGGCAGCAAGTCGGTGCCGCTGCGGCCGGGGCTGGAGTCGAGCTTGATGCCGAGCATGCCAAGGGCGTCGAGGCCGAAGCCGACAGTGCCTTCGGTGTAGCCGGATTCGAGGTTGAGGATGAAGCCTTGCGCCCATTCTTCGCGTTTCGACTGGCCGGAGCCTTCGCGGAAATCGCGGTTGAGGTAGATGTTGCGGGCTTCGAGGGTGGCCGAACTGTCCTTGAAGAACTCGGCATGGGCCTGGGTGGCCAGGGTGCTGCTGGCGATGGCGAGACTGAAGGTGCAAACAGGCGCAAATGCCTGCCGTGCGGCAGTGAGCATCGAGTGGTCTCCGTTGTTGTTCTTGTTAGCCGGCGCAACCACGGGCCGGCTTTTTTACGGGTGGTCGTTGCCACCCTGTCGCGATGCTATGCAGTGAAACTTTCGCCAGCCTTTCAGCGTGAAAGAAAGTTCGTGCAACGTTCACAGCCTTTAATCGGCCGTTAAACTTCCGAGTGATCGCTGCCATTTTGGAGACATTCTCGTGCGAATCCTGCTGGTCGAAGACCATCCCCAACTGGCTGAAAGCGTTGCCCAGGCGCTCAAGGGCGCGGGCTGGACGGTGGATGTGCTGCATGACGGCGTGGCCGCCGACCTGGCCCTGGCCAGTGAGGATTACGCCCTGGCAGTACTGGACGTGGGGCTGCCGCGCATGAATGGCTTCGAGGTGCTGGCGCGTTTGCGCGGACGTGGCAAGACCCTGCCGGTGCTGATGCTCACCGCCCGCGGCGAGGTGAAAGACCGGGTTCACGGCCTCAACCTGGGGGCGGATGACTACCTGGCCAAGCCCTTCGAGCTGACTGAGCTGGAGGCGCGGGTGAAGGCGCTGCTGCGTCGCAGCGTGCTTGGCGGCGAGGCGCAGCAGCGTTGCGGGGCGCTGGTGTATGACCTGGGTACGCGGCGTTTCAGCCTGGCGGATGAAATCCTCAGTCTGACGTCGCGTGAGCAGTCCGTCCTGGAGGCGTTGATCGCACGGCCCGGGCGGGTGATGAGCAAGGAACAACTGGCTTCCCAGGTGTTCGGCCTGGATGAGGAGGCCAGTCCCGACGCCATCGAGATCTACATCCACCGCCTGCGCAAGAAGCTGGAAGGCAGCGCGGTGCGCATCGTCACGTTCCGGGGTCTGGGCTATCTGCTGGAGAGCCAGGATGCGTGAAGCCGGCAGCCTGCGCGGGCGGCTGCTGCGCCGCCTGGCGCTGATGCTGGGCGCCTTGCTGCTAATCGCCAGCCTGAGCTCTTACTGGAGCGCCCGCGAAGCCGCCGACACCGCCTACGACCGCACATTGCTGGCGTCGGCCCGCGCGATTGCCGATGGTCTCTACGAAACCGACGGTCGCCTGAGGGCGGATGTTCCCTATGTGGCGCTGGATGTGTTCGCCTACGACAGCGCGGGGCGCATCTTCTACCAGGTGATCGACCCGGACGGGAAGCTGGTGTCGGGCTATGAGCATATGCCGGCGCCACCGCCGGGCACGCCGCGCACTGACGACTATCCGGCGCTGGCGCGCTTCTACGATGCTGAGTACGAGGGCGTTGGGGTGCGGGTGGTGAGCCTGCTGCAACCGGTCAGCGAACCGCGCCTGAATGGCATCGCCGAGATTCGTGTCGCCGAAACCGAAAGCGCACGCGAGCGACTGGCTCGGGGCCTGCTGGTGGACAGCCTGTGGCGGCTGGTGCTGCTGGTAGTGGCGGCGCTGGTACTGGTGTGGCTGGCGGTCAGCGCGGCGTTGCGGCCCTTGAACAAGCTGCGCCTGGCGGTGGAGGAGCGTCAGGCCGATGACCTTCGGCCCCTGCCCGAAGTGGCGGTACAGCGCGAGTTGCGTCCCCTGGTGGACGCCCTCAACCAGTTCACCGAGCGCCTGCGCGGATTGTTCCAGCGTCAGGCGGATTTCATTGCCGATGCCTCCCACGAACTGCGCACCCCTTTGGCAGCGCTCAAGGCGCGGGTGGAGTTGGGCCTGCGCGATCAGGAACCCGCGGTCTGGCGCTCGACCCTGGAGGAAGCCGCGCAGAACACCGATCGCCTGACTCACCTGGCCAACCAGTTGCTATCTCTGGCACGCATCGAGAGTGGCGCGCGGGCTATCGCCGAGGGCGGCGCCGAACGTATCGAACTGGGTCAACTGGCCCGTGAGCTGGGCATGGCCCTGGCGCCCCTGGCTCATGCCCGCGGCGTCGCCCTGGCGCTGGAGGCGGAAGACCAGGTCTGGGTGATGGGCGAACCGACGTTGCTCAATGAGCTGCTGTGCAACCTGGTGGACAACGCCCTGGCCCACACCCCAAAGGGCGGCAACGTGACCCTGCGGGTATGCTCGCCGGCGGTGCTGGAGGTGGAAGATGACGGCAGCGGCATCCCGCCTGAGGAGCGCGACAAAGTGTTCCAGCGTTTCTACCGGCGTAATGTGCAGAGCGGTGGGGCGGGATTGGGGCTGGCCATCGTCGGCGAGATCTGCCGCGCCCACCAGGCCGAGATCAGCCTGCACGATGGCGAAGGCGGCGGGCTGAAGGTGCGGGTGAGCTTTCCACCGGCCTAATGCTTGCTGTGGCAATGACTGCCGCGGGTTTCCACCGTCGGTAGGGAATCGCCGGGTGGGTAGGCTGTTAACCGCCCTATGGCGCCAGGCTCAGCGGCTGCTGCACTTCCATGAGGTAGCGGGCGACCTTGCCGCTTTCCCGTAGTTGCGACAGGCCCTTGTTGAAGCGTGCGATCAGCTCGGCATTGCCGGGCACCTCTCGGGAAAGCATCAGGTGCAGGCTGTCGCTGCGTAGCGGGTGTGGGTGAAAGCTCATCTGTGCGCGTTCGGCGGAGCTGAATTTGTCGTTCAGCAGGGCGAATGCGACGACCTTGTCCATGGGAAATGCGTCGAGCCGACCGGCCAGGATCATTCGAAGGCCTTGCTCTTCACCGCTCAGTCGCTTGACCTTGATCTGGCCGTGACTTTCGGCGCGCTGGAAGTCCGCCCCATAGTCGTAGCCCAGGGCGCCGCCGAGCTGCAGACCCTTGAGGTTGGAAACCTGCTGCCAGTCCAGAGGGTGATCCTTGCGGTGGAAGAAGTAGTAGGTGCTGTCCACCACCGGCTCACTGATGAAGAAGCGCGCTTTCCGCTCCGGGCTGCGCAGCCAGACGGCCGTGCCAGCGCGCTCGCCGCGCTCGGCCAGATGCATCGAGCGTGCCCAGGGGTAGAACTCCCACTTCACCTTGATGCCTTCCAGGGCGAAGGCTTCCTCGACAATGCGTGAGGCCACCCCCTGGTGGGGAAGCCTGGCGCCCAGGTACGGCGCCCATTCTCCGTTGGTCAGGCGCACTTCTTCTGCCGCGACCAAGCCGTGGCAAAGCAGGCATAAGGAGAGAAGGAGTACGCGCATCCGGGTCCATCCAGCGACGTCAGGGGAAGCCTGAGTCTAGCGCTGGATGGAGGATGCGTGCGGGTTTTACTGGAGCAGGCTCATAGCCGCCTCCATGGCGGCGGAGAGGTCTTCGTCTGCCTGCATGTCGACGTTCGGGTCGAGGCCGAGCTTGGCGAATGCGGGCACCTGGCTCCAGTCCAGTTGGGTGTAGGGGTGCTCGCTGCCGAGGTAGCTCTGCAGGGTGGCCACCTGGACAATGTCGATGTAGTCGACGCGCGCCGAGTTGCGGCTGAAGTCCAGGTACTGGCTGGGCACGGCGGCGATCGGCTCGGGGAATTCCCAGGCGCGCAGGATGCGGTCGCCGATCAGCGGGTGGATGCGCTCGATTACATGATTGAGGCTGATGGAGTCGGCCAGCAGTTCGTTGTGTTCCTCGGCGTAGGTGAGGATGGGCAGCACGCCGATCTGGTGCACCAGGCCAGCCAGGGTCGCCTGGTCGGGCATCAAGCGGGTGTAGTGGCGGCAAAGCACATGGCAAATGCCAGCGATTTCGGTGCTCTTGTTCCAGACTTCGCGCATTTTGCGGTCGACCACGTCCGTGGTGGCCTGGAACATCTGCTCCATGGCCAGACCGGTGGCCAGGTTGCTGGTGTAGTTGATGCCCAGCCGGCTGATGGCCATCTGCAGGTCGGTGATTTCCTTGTTGGTGCGCAGCAGCGGGCTGTTCACCACCTTGATGATGCGGGCAGTCAACGCGGCATCGTTTCCGATCACCTTGGTCAGGTCCTGGATGCCGGCGTTCGGGTCTTCGGCGGTCTCGCGCACCTTTAGCGCGACTTCCGGTAGGGTCGGAAGCACCAGTTCATCGCTTTCGATGGCCTGGATGAGCTCCTGTAGGACTTTGTCGGCAAGCTTGCTCATTGAATGTCTCGTCAGTGGCCGGCAGGGGCGGGCTAGCGTTGGATTTCGCGGTCAGCGTTCAGGGTATAGGGCAGGTCGAGCAGGTTCAGTGCCGGACCATCGGCGGCTCCCAGGTGGATACGCCCGTCGTTCACGGCGTCTTCCTGCAACACGGCGAGCAGCTCGCAACCGTCCGTCGTCGGGGCCGCCAACACCACTTCACCCACCGGACTCTGGTGCACAGGGGAAAAGAGCTCGACGCCCGGTTGGGGCAGTTCGCCTGCGACCAGAGCCAGGCGGTAGAGACGACGCTTGAGCTTGCCCAGGTACTGCATACGGGCGACGATTTCCTGGCCGGTATAGCAGCCTTTCTTGAAGCTGACGCCGCCGAGCGCCTGGAGGTTGATCATCTGCGGGATGAACAGCTCACGGGTAGCACCGAACACCTGGCCGATGCCCGCGCGTACCTGGGCCAGCAGCCAGGCGTCCAGCGGTGCCTGTGGCAGCTGCGCAGCCAGGCGGGCTTCCAGGGTGGTGGCTTCGTCCTTGGGGGCCCAGAGTTCGGCGCGGCCGTCGGAGAGGCGTACGGCGATCAGGTCACCTTTGCGAGTGACGCTGTCAGCGGACTGCGGCAGGTCCAGGCCCAGGGCGAGCAGGGCGCCATCGCCCTGGCTGAGACCGAAACGCACCCAGTTGGCGCTTTCATCGGTCAGGGTGGACTTGGAAAAGACGGCGTATTTCTTCAGGTCGGCCAGTTGCGCTTCTACCAGGTCACTGGCCAGGGCCAGCAGGAAGCCCTCGCCCTGGGTGAGGATGCGGAAGCTGGAAATCATTCGGCCCTTGGGCGTGCAACGGGCACCCAGGCTGGTGGTGGTCTCGTCCAGGTAGCTGAGGTTGCAGGTCACCTGGCCCTGGAGGAATTTCGCGGCATCCACGCCGCGTACGGCGAGCAGGCCTTCGTGGGAGAGCGGACAGAAGTATGCTGAGTCGGCCATTGCGGATCGCTGGAAAAATGTCTGGGGCGCCATCATAGAGTTCCGCTGGTGGCTTGTCAGCGGGTGCTCGGGGCGGCGGCTGTGGTTATAATGCGCGCCTATTTCCTGGAGGCGCTGTGATGGCCGACTCAATTGAACTGAACCGACTCTTCTGGCACAGCCGTCGCGGCATGCTTGAACTGGACGTGTTGCTGGTGCCCTTCGTGAAGGAGGTATATCCGAGCCTTGACGCCGAAGACCAGGCTCGTTACCGCAAGCTGCTGGAATGCGAAGACCAGGATATGTTCGGCTGGTTCATGCAGCGCGGCGAGCCGGAGGATGCGGACCTGCGGCGCATGGTTCGCATGATCCTGGATCGTGTCCAGCCCAAGTAACACCTTCGAATGCCACTGGCGCCCATCGCGGCGCCTACTGGCGCTCTACCTGATCCTCTCGTGCCTGGCCGTCCTGGCCCTGTCGGTTGCCAATGTTCCACTCTGGGCGCGGATTGCCGGCTTCGTGGCTTGCGCGGTGCACGCTGCCTGGTGCCTACCCAGGCAGATTCTTCTGACTTCTCCCAACGCCTTTACCGGCTTGCGTCATGATAACGACGGCTGGCAGCTCTGGTGCGCGGCCGACGGCTGGCGGCCGGTGCAGTTGCGCCCGGACAGCCTGGCGCTGCCGTTGGCGGTGATCCTGCGCTTCCAAGTACCGGGGCAGTGTTGGGGGAGGGGGCTGTGCATACCGGCGGATGCCCTGCATCAGGAACAGCACCGCCGGTTGCGGGTGAGGTTGGGCTTCAGTCGCCGAAGATGGGCGGAACCAGAATAGTGTCCTTGGCCTCGGGCAGCAGATCCGGATAGTCCAGGGTGTAATGAAGGCCACGGCTCTCGTGGCGCTGCATGGCCGATCGGATCATCAGTTCCGCCACCTGCGCCAGGTTGCGCAGTTCGATCAGGTCGCGGCTGACCTTGTAGTTGCTATAGAACTCGTCGATTTCGCTGAGTAGCAGGCGTACCCGGTGCTGGGCGCGCTGCAGGCGTTTGTTGGTGCGCACGATGCCGACGTAGTCCCACATGAACCGCCGAAGCTCGTCCCAGTTGTGCGCGATGATCACGTCCTCGTCCGAGTCGGTTACCTGGCTGGCGTCCCAGGTTGGAAGGTGGGCGGGCATCGGCACTTCGCCCAGTTGGCTGAGGATGTCCATCGCGGCCGAGCGGCCATAGACGAAGCATTCCAGCAGAGAGTTGCTGGCCATGCGGTTAGCGCCGTGCAGGCCAGTGAAACTGGTCTCGCCGATGGCGTAGAGGCCGGGGATGTCGGTTCGCCCATGCTGGTCCACCACCACGCCGCCGCAGGTGTAGTGGGCCGCCGGTACCACCGGAATCGGCTCACGGGTGATATCGATACCGAAGTCCAGGCAGCGCTCGTAGACCGTGGGGAAGTGGCTCTTCACGAACTCGGCTGGCTTGTGGCTGATGTCCAGGTAGACGCAGTCCACACCGAGGCGCTTCATCTCATGGTCGATGGCGCGGGCCACCACATCGCGCGGGGCCAGTTCGGCGCGCGGATGAAAACGCTGCATGAAGCGTTCGCCATTGGGCAGCTTGAGCAGGCCGCCTTCGCCGCGCACGGCTTCGGTGATCAGGAAGCTCTTTGCCTGAGGGTGATAAAGGCAGGTGGGGTGAAACTGGTTGAATTCCAGGTTACCCACCCGACAGCCGGCGCGCCAAGCCATGGCGATGCCGTCACCGCAGGCACTGTCGGGGTTGCTCGTATAGAGGTAGACCTTGGCCGCGCCGCCGGAAGCGAGCACAGTGAAGCGGGCATGGAAGGTGTCCACTTCGCCATTATTGCGGTTCAGCACGTAGGCGCCCAGGCAACGCTGGCCCTCGCGGCCGAGCTTGCGCTCGGTGATCAGGTCGACGGCGACACGCTGTTCCAGTAGCTGGATGTTCGGCCTTTTCTTCGCCTGCTCCAGCAGGGTGTTGAAAATGGCAGCGCCAGTGGCGTCGGCAGCATGGATGATGCGCCGGTGGCTGTGGCCGCCTTCGCGGGTGAGGTGGAATTCGAAGCCGCCGTCTTCGCGGGCGCTTTCGTCGTCGCGGGTAAAGGGCACGCCTTGGTCGATCAGCCATTGGATGGCCGCGCGGCTGTGCTCTACCGTGAAGCGCACGGCGTCTTCGCGGCACAGGCCGGCGCCTGCGATCAAGGTGTCTTCGACGTGGGAATCGATCGTGTCGGTATCGTCCAGCACAGCAGCCACACCACCTTGGGCCCAGTAGGTCGACCCATTGCTGAGGTCGGCCTTGCTGAGTACGACGATGTTCAGGTGCGAGGGCAGGGTGAGGGCCAGGGTCAGGCCGGCGGCGCCGCTGCCGATGACCAGTACGTCATGCTGGAAATGTTGGCTCATGTCGGTTCCCGCGAAAAAAGCGGCGGCTAGTATATAGCCGGGGTGGGCGGCACAATAGCGCGCTTATGATCCTGCGTGGTGCCACGGAACTTTTTTAGTCGTTCAGGTTCCATTCAGGGTCACCATTTTGAAGAGACGGTGCTTGCTTACACTTACGCAACGAATGCACATGAAATGTGCAGCCCGGATGCCTGTAGATCAAGCGACTTATATTCGGCGCAGCATGGCCGCAGGCTCTGCTGCGTCATTCCGTGCAGATGAAAAAACAATCTGCAGGAAGCTTGCTTGGAGGGGAGAACTTTTGCGCAACGCCCGAGTCTATTTTGGCAAGCCGATCCACTGGCTGGCGCAACACCCCTTCCAGATCGACGAGGAGTGTTCATGCTAACCCAGGAAGAGGATCAGCAACTGGTCGAACGGGTGCAGCAGGGCGACAAGCGGGCTTTTGATCTGCTGGTGTTGAAGTACCAGCACAAGATTCTCGGGCTGATCGTGCGATTCGTGCATGACGCCCAGGAAGCCCAGGACGTAGCCCAGGAAGCCTTCATCAAGGCTTACCGCGCGCTCGGAAACTTCCGCGGCGACAGTGCGTTTTATACGTGGCTGTACCGCATCGCCATCAACACGGCGAAAAACCATCTGGTGGCGCGTGGAAGACGCCCGCCAGACAGTGATGTAAGTGCTGAGGACGCCGAATTTTATGACGGTGACCACGCCCTCAAGGATATCGAGTCGCCGGAGCGAGCCCTGCTCCGCGATGAGATCGAGGCCACAGTGCACCGGAGCATCCAGCAACTGCCGGAAGATTTGCGCACGGCGCTAACCCTGCGCGAATTCGATGGTCTTAGTTATGAAGACATTGCCAGTGTCATGCAGTGTCCGGTGGGTACTGTGCGATCCCGTATCTTCAGAGCGCGGGAAGCCATCGATAAAGCCTTGCAACCCTTGTTGCATGGAACCTGAGACAGCGGCGACAGCCAAGAGGGGAACCGCCATGAGTCGTGAAGCTTTGCAGGAATCGCTGTCCGCGGTGATGGATAACGAGGCGGACGAACTGGAGCTGCGTCGAGTTCTCGCCGCCAGCGGAGATCAAGAACTACGGGCTACCTGGTCGCGTTACCAGATTGCTCGGGCCGTGATGCACAAGGAGCTGCTGGAGCCGCGCCTGGACATCGCAGCCGCGGTATCGGCCGCCCTGGCCGAAGAAGCCGCGCCACCGACGAAGGTGGTACGGGGTCCGTGGCGCAGCCTGGGGCGACTGGCCGTTGCAGCTTCGGTGACCGTGGCTGTGCTGGCCGGTGTACGCCTGTATAACCAGGACGAGGTCGCAGGCGTCCAGCAGTTGGCGCAGCAGCAGGGCAGCCAACCCACGATGGTTATGCCGCAGGCGCAGAAAGGTGCCGTTCTGGCTGGCTATAGTGAAGATGCCCAGCAGGTTCAGCAGCCCATCGGCGCGACACAGTCGTCTTCCGGTTGGCACGAGAAGCGTTTGCCGGCCTACCTGCGGCAGCACGCGCAGCAGGCTGCGATGAGTGGTAGTGATAGCGCATTGCCCTATGCCCGTGCTGCCAGTCTGGAGAGCCGCTGAGGAGGAACATGCGCGCACTACCGGTATTCTTTTTGCTTGGCGGCTGGTTGGCTCAACCAGCTCTGGCCGCCGACGCTCAGGACTGGCTGCAGCGCCTCGCTGATGCGGAGCTGCGCCAGAGTTTCCAGGGAACGTTCGTCTACGAGCGAAATGGGAGCTTCTCCACGCATGAAGTCTGGCATCAGGTCCAGCAGGGTGGGGAAGTGCGCGAGCGTCTGTTACAGCTCGATGGGCCAGCTCAGGAAGTGGTGCGGGTCAATGGCCGCACCCAGTGCGTGGGGGGGTCCCTTTCCGATCAGTTGTCCGATGCCCAGGTCTGGCCTGCCCGGACGCTCGACACCAAGCAGCTTTCCGAGTGGTATGACCTGCGTCTGGCGGGTGAATCACGTGTAGCCGGGCGACCGGCCACGGTGCTGACCCTGACCCCGCGCGACCAGCATCGCTACGGCTTCGAGCTGCATCTGGATCGCGATACCGGCCTGCCGCTCAAGTCCCTGCTCCTCAGCGACAAGGGGCAGCTTCTGGAGCGCTTCCAGTTCACCCGTATCGATACCGCAGGGACTCCGGCTGATGCTGATCTGCAACCCAGCTCCGCCTGCAAGGCCGTGCGCTTCGCCGAGGCGTCGGGCGACAAGCCTGCCCACTGGCGGTCCGAGTGGCTGCCTCCGGGGTTCAGCCTGTCCAGTGCCCAGGAGCGTCGTAGCCCTGTGTCATCCGATCCTGTGTCCAGCCTGCTTTACAGCGATGGCCTTGCACGTTTCTCGGTGTTTCTCGAGCCACTGCATGGCGCAGTGGTCGAAGATGCGCGCAGCCAGTTAGGGCCGACGGTGATGGTGTCCAAGCGGCTCAGTACGGCGGACGGCGACGTGATGGTGACTGTGGTCGGCGAAATCCCGCTGGGAACGGCCGAACGGGTCGCCCTGTCCATGCGGGCAGCGGAGGCCTCTGCGACACAATGATCCCTGCTACAGGATCTGTAACCGTATCGCGGTGCGGGAGTCTCGGCTCCCGCTTTGTCTTTTTCACGATGTTCCACCGAGCCTGGGGCTGACGCTCCGGGCTCGTTTTGCTTTTATGTTTCTGCTTTGCTCGTCGGGCCGGGCGGCTCGGCGAGTTCATACCACTCGTTATGCGACGGGAGCTGTATGTCGATGCTTAACCTCAAATCCTGCATGACTGCCATGGCAGCCATGCTGTTGCTTGGTCAGACCCTTGTGGCTCGTGCCGAACTGCCGGACTTCACGCCTCTCGTCGAAGAGGCGTCTCCGGCAGTCGTCAACATCAGTACCCGGCAGAAGCTGCCACAACGTGGTGCGGCCGGGGCCCAAGTAATGCCAGATCTGGAAGGTCTGCCGCCGATGCTGCGCGAGTTTTTCGAGCGCAACATGCCGCAGGTACCGCGTAATCCGCAGGGCGGTCGCCAGCGCGAAGCACAGTCGCTTGGTTCCGGTTTCATCATTTCCAGGGACGGTTATGTCCTGACCAACAATCACGTGGTGGCTGGCGCCGATGAGATCATCGTGCGCCTCTCCGACCGCAGCGAGCTGGAAGCCAAGTTGATTGGCGCCGATCCGCGTACCGACGTGGCACTGCTGAAGGTCGAGGGCAAGGATCTGCCGATCGTGAAGATCGGTAAATCCGATGAGCTCAAGGTGGGCAGCTGGGTGCTGGCCATCGGTTCGCCGTTTGGCTTCGACCACTCGGTGACGGCCGGTATCGTCAGTGCCAAGGGGCGCAGCCTGCCGAACGAGAACTATGTGCCGTTCATCCAGACCGACGTCGCCATCAACCCGGGTAACTCCGGTGGCCCGCTGTTCAACCTGGATGGCGAAGTGGTCGGTATCAACTCGCAGATATTCACCCGCTCCGGCGGCTTTATGGGGCTGTCTTTCGCCATCCCGATCGACGTGGCCATGAGCGTCGCGGATCAGCTGAAGTCCGAGGGTAAGGTGAACCGCGGCTGGCTCGGCGTCGTGATCCAGGAAGTGAATAAAGACCTGGCCGAATCCTTTGGTCTGGACAAGCCGGCCGGCGCGCTGGTGGCCCAGGTTCAGGAAGGTGGCCCAGCAGCCAAGGGTGGTCTGCAGGTGGGGGATGTCATCCTCAGCATGAATGGTCAGCCCATTGTGGTTTCCGCTGACCTGCCGCACCTGGTAGGAAATCTCAAGCCTGGTAGCAAGATCCGGCTGGAAGTCGTGCGCGGCGGTAGTCGCAAGACCCTCGACATGGCCATTGGCGCCCTGCCGGAAGATGGCGAGGAAATGGCCGCCGCCACCGGCGATGGCGTCGAACGCAACATTAATCGCCTTGGTGTGAGCGTGGTCGAACTGACCGATGAGCAGAAAAAGGCGCTGGATATCCAGGGTGGCGTTGTGATCAAGGAGGTCCAGGACGGTCCGGCGGCCATGATGGGCCTGCGTCCGGGTGATGTGATCACCCACTTGAACAATCAGGCCATCACCTCGGCCAAGGCTTTCACCCAGGTGGCGAAGGAACTGCCGAAGAATCGTTCGGTATCCATGCGTGTGCTGCGTCAGGGGCGTGCCAGCTTCATCACCTTCAAACTGGCTGAGTAGCGCGGTTAGAGTGCATAAGGGCGGCCAATGGCCGCCCTTTTTCGTTTATGCCTTCCGCCGCATGGGCGTGACGGGCTGGCCGCCGATCAGGTAAACTCCCCCGCTATTTTTCGGCGAGCAACCTGCTTGCGGCTTTCTTGAGTGTTGACCTGTGAGTGACCTGAGTCATATCCGCAATTTCTCCATCATCGCCCACATCGACCATGGCAAGTCGACCCTGGCAGACCGCTTCATCCAGATGTGCGGCGGCCTGTCCGATCGCGAGATGGAGGCCCAGGTATTGGACTCCATGGACCTGGAGCGCGAGCGTGGCATCACCATCAAGGCCCACAGCGTCACGCTGCACTATAAGGCGCAGAGCGGTAAGACTTACCAACTGAATTTCATCGATACCCCCGGCCACGTGGACTTCACCTACGAGGTCAGTCGTTCGCTGGCCGCGTGCGAAGGCGCGTTGCTGGTGGTGGATGCCGGCCAAGGCGTGGAAGCTCAGTCCGTGGCCAACTGCTACACCGCCATCGAGCAGGGCCTCGAGGTAATGCCGGTGCTGAACAAGATGGACCTGCCCCAGGCCGAGCCGGAGCGGGTCAAGGAAGAGATCGAACACATTATCGGCATCGACGCCACCGACGCCGTGCCCTGCAGTGCCAAAAGCGGCATGGGCGTGATCGATGTGCTGGAGCGTCTGGTCGAGGTGATCCCTGCCCCTGAAGGCGAGATCGACGCACCGTTGCAGGCCCTGATCATCGACTCCTGGTTCGACAACTACTTGGGCGTTGTCTCTCTGGTACGCGTCAAGCACGGCCGGGTGAAGAAGGGCGACAAGATCCTGGTGAAGTCCACCGGCAAGCTCCACCAAGTGGACAGCGTCGGCGTATTCACCCCGAAGCACACCGAGATGGCCGATCTGAAGGCCGGTGAAGTGGGCTTCATCATTGCGGGCATCAAGGACATCCATGGTGCGCCGGTGGGCGATACCCTGACCCTGTCCAACACCCCTGACGTGGACGTGCTGCCGGGCTTCCAGCGTATCAAGCCGCAGGTTTACGCCGGCCTGTTCCCGGTCAGCTCCGATGACTTCGAAGACTTCCGCGAAGCCCTGCAGAAGCTGACCCTGAACGACGCCGCCCTGCAGTACGAGCCGGAAAGCTCCGAAGCCCTGGGCTTTGGTTTCCGCATCGGCTTCCTCGGCATGCTGCACATGGAGATCATCCAGGAGCGCCTGGAGCGCGAATATGACCTGGACCTGATCACCACTGCCCCCACCGTGGTCTTCGAGATCGTGCAGAAGAATGGCGAGACGATTTACGTCGACAACCCGTCCAAGCTGCCCGACCTCGCGTCCATCGACGAGATGCGCGAGCCCATCGTGCGCGCCAACATCCTGGTTCCCCAGGAGCACCTGGGCAACGTCATTACCCTGTGCATCGAGAAACGCGGCGTCCAGCGCGACATGCAGTTCCTCAGCTCGCAGGTCCAGGTCTGCTACGACCTGCCGATGAACGAGGTGGTGCTGGACTTCTTCGACCGCCTGAAGTCGGTAAGTCGTGGCTATGCGTCGCTGGACTACAGCTTTGATCGTTTCGAACCGGCTAATCTGGTGAAGCTGGATGTGCTGATCAACGGCGAGAAGGTCGATGCCCTGGCACTCATCGTGCATCGCGACCAGGCCCACTACAAGGGTCGTGCGCTGACCGAGAAGATGAAGGAACTGATCCCGCGGCAGATGTTCGACGTGGCGATTCAGGCGGCGATCGGTGGTCAGATTGTTGCGCGTACTACCGTAAAGGCGCTCAGGAAGAACGTTCTGGCCAAGTGCTACGGCGGCGACGTAAGCCGTAAGAAAAAGCTGCTGGAGAAGCAGAAGGCCGGTAAGAAACGGATGAAGCAGGTCGGCAGCGTGGAAATCCCGCAGGAAGCCTTCCTCGCTGTGCTCAAAGTGGATAGCTAGGGTCTATGTCGATCAATTTCCCGCTGTTGTTGGTTATCGCCGTGGCAGTCTGCGGCGTGCTCGCGCTTATCGATCTGGTTCTGCTGGCCCCGCGCCGGCGCTCTGCGATTGCTGCCTACGAGGGGCAAGTCGGCGAGCCCGACCCGGAGGTGGTCGACAAGCTGAACAAGGAGCCACTGCTGGTGGAGTACGGGAAGTCTTTCTTCCCGGTACTGGCCATCGTACTGGTGCTGCGCTCCTTCCTGGTGGAACCCTTCCAGATCCCGTCCGGCTCGATGAAGCCGACCCTGGAAGTGGGCGATTTCATCCTGGTCAACAAGTTCGCCTATGGCATCCGCCTGCCGGTGCTGGATAACAAGGTGATCGAGGTGGGCGATCCGCAGCGCGGTGATGTCATGGTGTTCCGCTATCCCAGCGACCCGAACATCAACTACATCAAGCGGGTGATCGGCCTGCCGGGCGACCGCATTGCCTACAGCAGCGACAAGCATCTGACCGTCAACGGTAAGCCCGTCGCCGAAAAGCTGCTGGGCGAAGAGCCGGGCACGTTGGGTAGCGCCATGCTTTACCAAGAGAAACTGGGCGAAGCCGAGCACCTGATCCGCAAGGAAATGAAGCGCTACCGCATGGAGCCGGGTCGCGAGTGGGTAGTGCCCCAGGGTCATTACTTCATGATGGGCGACAACCGGGACAACTCCAATGACAGCCGCTACTGGAACGATTCGCGTATCCCGAAGGACCAGCTCGGCATGGTCCCGGACCGGAATGTCGTCGGCAAGGCGTTTGCCGTGTGGATGAGCTGGCCCGATCCCAAGATGCGCAATCTGCCGAACTTCTCCCGAGTGGGCCTGATTCACTGATAACCCGCTCGCCATTGCGGTTTTGCGGCGTTGTTCATGACAGCGCCGCAGTCGCTATATAGTCTTGCTTGCGGGCCAACCGGCCTCCATAAAAACACAGACATTGAGGTCGATCATGACGTTCGCGCGTAAGCAGAAGGGTATGTCGGTTATGGGCTGGCTGCTGGTTCTGGCCATAGTGGCTTTCCTGGCCAGCACCGCCTTCAAGGTCATCCCGCACTATCTCGATTTCTTCTCTCTGGAGAAGATCATTACTTCGGTGGAAACCGAGAAGGCCCTGGAAATCAGGTCCATTCCCGATTTCTACAGCCATGTCAGCAAGGGCATGCAGGTGAATGGCATCCGTGACCTTGACCTGGAAAAGTCCCTGAAGGTGACCCTGGAGAACAACGAATTCCAGGCCCACCTCAAGTATGAAAAACGCGAACCTCTGGTCGAGAACCTCGATCTGGTGGTGCGCTTCGATAAAGAATTCCGTGTGCGAGCCCAGTGAGCGTATCCCTCAGCCGTCTCGAGCGTAAGCTCGGCTATACCTTCAAGGACCAGAGTCTGATGATTCTGGCCCTGACCCACCGCAGTTACGCGGGGCGCAACAACGAGCGCCTCGAATTCCTCGGCGATGCCATCCTCAATTTCGTCGCCGGCGAGGCGCTGTTCGAGCGTTTTCCGCAGGCCCGCGAGGGGCAACTGTCACGACTGCGTGCGCGACTGGTTAAGGGCGAGACCCTGGCGCTGCTCGCCCGCGGTTTCGAGCTGGGCGAGTACCTGCGCCTGGGCTCGGGTGAGCTGAAGAGTGGCGGTTTCCGCCGTGAATCAATTCTCGCTGACGCACTGGAAGCGCTGATAGGCGCCATCTACCTGGATTCCGGCATGGAGGCCGCGCGTGAGCGCGTACTCGCCTGGCTGGCCAACGAACTCGAAGGCCTGACCCTGGTGGACACCAACAAGGATCCCAAGACCCGCTTGCAGGAATTTCTGCAGTCCAGGGCCTGCGAACTGCCACGTTATGAAGTGGTGGATATCCAGGGTGAACCGCACTGCCGGACGTTTTTCGTCGAGTGCGAGGTCACCCTGTTGAATGACAAGACCCAGGGCCAGGGCGCCAGCCGCCGTATCGCCGAACAGGTGGCTGCGGCTGCCGCCCTGGTTGCCCTCGGTGTGGAGAACGGCAATGACTGATATCGATACCCCCCGCTGCGGCTACGTTGCCATCGTCGGCCGCCCCAATGTGGGCAAGTCCACGCTGCTCAACCACATCCTTGGGCAGAAACTGGCGATCACCTCGCGCAAGCCACAGACCACCCGGCACAACATGCTCGGCATCAAGACCGAGGGCAATGTCCAGGCGATCTATGTCGACACCCCCGGCCTGCACAAGAAGAGCGACAAGGCGCTGAACCGCTACATGAACCGTAGCGCCTCGGCGGCCCTGAAGGACGTGGACGTGGTTGTCTTCGTGGTTGACCGTGACCGCTGGACCGAAGAAGACCAACTGGTGCTGGAGCGCGTGCAGTACGTGCAAGGCCCCGTGCTGATCGCGGTGAACAAGACCGACCGCCTGGAAGAGAAGGGCGACCTTATCCCGCACCTGGCCTGGCTCCAGGAGCAACTGCCAAACGCTGAACTGATTCCGGTTTCCGCCCTTCAGGGACACAACCTGGATACGTTGGAGCGCCTTGTGTCCGAGCGTCTGCCGGAAGGTGACCACTTCTTCCCGGAAGACCAGATCACCGACCGCAGCAGCCGCTTCCTCGCAGCCGAGCTGGTGCGCGAGAAGATCATGCGGCAGTTGGGCGCCGAGCTGCCCTACCAGATCACCGTGGAGATCGAAGAGTTCAAGCAGGAAGGTCATATCCTGCACATCCACGCCCTGATCCTGGTGGAGCGTGATGGCCAGAAGAAGATCATCATCGGCGACGGTGGCGAGCGCATCAAACGCATCGGCCAGGACGCCCGCAAGGACATGGAGACCATGTTCGACTCCAAGGTCATGCTCAACCTCTGGGTGAAAGTGAAGGGAGGCTGGTCCGACGACGAGCGTGCCTTGCGTTCCCTGGGCTACAACGACCTCTGAGCCTCCCCATGATCAGCGCGGCGCTACCGGCGTTTGTCCTGCACAGCAGGGCCTATCGGGAAAGCAGCGCGCTGGTGGACTTTTTCACCCCTGAAGGCCGCCTGCGCGCCGTAATGCGTGGTGCTCGAGGCAAGGCGGGAACCCTGGCGCGCCCCTTCCTGCCGCTGGAAGCCGAATTCCGCGGCCGCGGCGAGCTGAAGAATGTCGCTCGCCTGGAGGCGGGCGGCATCCCTAACCTGCTTGCCGGCGAAGCGCTGTTCAGTGGTCTCTATCTCAATGAGCTGCTGATTCGCCTGCTGCCGGCTGAAGACGCGCAGCCGGCGCTCTTCGAACACTACGCCGTTACGCTCCAAGCCCTGGCGGCCAACCGACCGCTGGAACCTTTGCTGCGCGCGTTCGAATGGCGCCTGCTGGACGAGCTGGGCTATGGTTTCGCCCTGGATTCGGACCTGGCAGGACAGCCCATTGCCCCCGACGGTATCTATCGCCTGCTGCCCGACGCAGGGTTGGAGCCGGTGGGGCAGTTGCAGCCCGGTCTTTTCCATGGCCGCGAACTCCTCGCCCTGGCCGACGCCGACTGGAGCGCCCCCGGTGCGCTCGGCGCGGCCAAGCGCCTGATGCGCCAGGCCCTGGCACCTCATCTGGGCGGCCGACCTCTGGTCAGCCGCGAGCTATTCATGACGATCAAGGAACCTCCCCGTGACTGAAGCCAACCGCGTACTTCTCGGCGTCAACATCGATCACGTCGCCACCCTTCGCCAGGCCCGTGGCACTCGCTACCCGGACCCGGTCAAGGCGGCGCTGGATGCTGAAGAGGCAGGTGCCGACGGCATTACCGTGCACCTGCGCGAAGACCGTCGCCACATCCAGGAGCGAGACGTGCGCGTGCTCAAGGAGGTTCTGCAGACGCGCATGAACTTCGAAATGGGCGTGACAGAGGAAATGATGGCCTTCGCCGAGGAGATCCGCCCCGCACACGTTTGCCTGGTACCGGAAACCCGCCAGGAGCTGACCACCGAAGGTGGCCTTGACGTCGCTGGCCAGGAAGCCCGTATCAAGGCTGCCGTGGAGCGCCTGTCCAAGGTGGGCAGCGAGGTCTCGCTGTTCATCGATGCCGATCCGGCGCAGATCGAGGCGTCCCATCGCGTCGGCGCTCCGGCCATCGAACTGCACACTGGCCGTTACGCCGATGCCCACACTCCGGAAGAAGCGGTTCGCGAGCTGCAGCGTATCCAGGACGGCGTCGCCCTCGGCCTCAAGCTCGGCCTGATCGTCAACGCCGGTCATGGCCTGCACTATCACAACGTCGAGCCAGTTGCGGCCATCCCCGGCATCAACGAACTGAACATCGGCCACGCCCTGGTGGCCCATGCACTCTTCGTAGGCTTCAAGCAGGCGGTGGTCGAGATGAAGCAGCTGATCGTTTCGGCCGCTCCCAAGCATTAAGCAAGGCAGGCCTTCGGCCTGAATTCGCCCCTATGAGGAGATTACACGCTTCCTGTAGGGGCGAACTCATTCGCCATGGACCGCGAAGCGGTCCCGTACCCAGTCAGGGTTTGCGCGCAATCAGCACGGCGCGCGCTGGCGCCGGCAGGCCCTCGATGGTGCGGCTGTGGTCGGCGGGATCGAGGAACTCGGGCAGCGACTGGTAACGCATCCAGTCAGTGCTGCGCTGTTCTTCCACGCTGGTGTAGCTGACATCCACGCAGCGGACGTCCACATAGCCCGCGCGGCGCAACCACAACTCCAGCGCCGGTACCGAGGGCAGGAACCAGACGTTGCGCATTTGTGCGTAGCGGTCCTCGGGCACCAACACCTGTTGGGCATCACCTTCAACCACCAGGGTTTCCAGCACCAACTCGCCGTTTCGATGCAGGCAGTCCTTGAGGTCGAACAGGTGGTCGATGGGCGAGCGACGATGGTAGAGCACGCCCATGGAAAACACGGTGTCGAAACCTTCCAGCTTCGGTGGCAGGTCCTCCAGAGCCATGGGCAGATGCCACGCCGGCAGGTCTGGGAGGAAGCGTTTCATGGCCAGGAACTGGCAGAAGAACAGCCAGTTGGGATCGATACCCACCACGCTGTCCGCACCGGCACCGAGCATGCGCCACTGGTAGTAGCCGTTGCCGCAGCCGACATCCAGCACCCGACGACCGCGCAGGTCGAGATGGGGCGCTACCCGTGACCACTTCCAGTCCGAACGCCACTCGGTGTCGACGTGCACGCCGAACACCTCGAAGGGACCTTTGCGCCAGGGAATGAGTCCTTGCAGCGCGGCTTTCAGTTGGGCGCGGGTGGCGTCGTCGCAGGGGCCGTCGAGCAGGAGGCGCTCAGCCAGTTCCACCTGTTCTGCCTGCAAGGGTGGAATTGCGTTGACTGCAGCCCCCCAGCGTTCCAGGTCGCCGTGGCCAACGGCCATCCGGGCGTCGAGTTGTGCGGGCAGGTCGGCGGCCCAATCCTGCAGGGGAGTGCCTGCCAGTTTTTGCTGCAGGGCATCGAGGTCCAGCGTACTAATCATGGCAGGGCGATCAGCGAGGCGAAGTTAAGGCATTGGAACCAGGGCACAACCTTGGAGAATCCGGCGGCCAGCAGGCGCTCGCGGTGTTCTTCCAGGCTGTCAGGGTGCATGACGTTTTCCAGGGCGCTGCGCTTCTGGGCGATTTCCAGTTCGCTGTATCCATTGGCGCGCTTGAAGGCAATGTGCAGGTCGGTGAGTAACAGGTGCTCGTCGGTGTCCTCGAAGCGCAGCTTTTCCGAGAGGATCAGCGCGCCGCCAGGCAGCAAAGCCTGGCGGATACGGCCTAGGAGTTCGGTACGGCGCTCGCGGGGCACGAATTGCAGGGTGAAATTCATCGCCACCAGGGAGCAGGGCTGGAAGTCCAGGGCAAGGATGTCGGCCTCCATCACCTCCACCGGCAGCAGTTCCTGAAACATGGCGTCCTGGGCGTGCAGGTACTCGCGGCAGCGCTCCACCATGGCGCTGGAGTTATCCACAGCAATGACCCGGCAGCCGTCGGTCTTCACATGGCGGCGTAGGGCCTGGGTCACGGCACCGAGGGAGCAGCCCAGGTCATAGAGCGGGGTGCTGGTCTGGGCGAACTGCGCTGCCAGCACGCCGATGTTCTCGACGATGGTGGGGTAGCCTGGCACCGAGCGCTTGATCATGTCCGGGAAGACCCGGACCACGTCCTCGTTGAAGGCGAAGTCGCCGACTTGGGCCTGGGGATTGGCGTAGATGCGATCAGGGCTTTCGGTCACGGGCCGGTACCAGCAGTGGAAAAGGCCGGCATTCTAACGGACTGCGCGACGCGGCCAAACCACCCTTACTTCAACTGATCGGAAAAGAACTCGCCCGCCCCCTGCAGGGGGCCAAGCGGGTTTCGCTTGACCTCGTGGCGACGGATGTTCGGTTCGCCGTTACTCACCTTGTGCACCAGCACGTCGTCCACCAGCACGAAGACTGCGCGAAACACCCAGCCCTGCAGCTCGCGATTCTTGCGGAAATTGAAAACGTCAGCCCAGAAGCTGCCGACCCGCTGGGTATCGGTTTTGGTGAACTCGAAGGCGTAGCCAATGCAGCGGTCCTTGGCTTCGAGGCACTTCATCAGCCCTTCGGGCAGATAATCGATTGGGACATTGGGCTGGACGAACATCAACCGCACGTCGATGAACGAGAGCATCTTGCCGTTGCCCTGGATCAGCGGATCAAAGCCCAGGGAAAAAAGCTCGGGGCGGGTAGTCCTGCCCGGCATCGCTTGGGAGTAGCGGGCCTCCGCATCGGTGTAGTCCCGAAAGGGTGACAACACTTCGGCCCGTTCGCTGGGCAATAGACTGCCGCAACCTGCGAGAAGAACTGCACAGCACAGCAAGCTCCACAGTCGTACCAGGCCGCCCATTGCTCGTTCCCTTTTTTGAGTGTCCGCCTATTTGCTATAGCCGATTTCCCGGGAGGGTGCCGGGGGTTTCTTCGGCGATGGGGTGGAGGTCGACACTGCAACGGCGGAGGCGGTGATGCCCCATTGGCCGAGCCAGTAGCTGAGAATGATCAAATAGCTCGCGGCACCAAAGGGGGAGACGAAGCGGTTGATCCCGATCAGGCTGTCGGATAGCACGAATAGCGCTGCACCCCCGGCTGCCAAGAGCGCCGATTGGCGGTCGAGATCGGCACCCAGACGGGCCAGTGCACGCCAGAGCATGGCACTGATGGCCAGTGCGTAGCAGGCTACCGGAACCAGCAGGACGCCCAGGCCGCCCGAGGCGAGCAGGGCGAAGATGGCGCCGCCACTCCCAGTCGCCACCAGCAGGGCCATCGGGGCCAGCCGACGGGTGTCCAGCAGATAGGCGCGCAAGTAGGCCAGATGGGCCAGCAGGAAAGCACCAAGGCCGAAGACGAACAGATCGGCAGGCCATTCCAGCAGTATGTCGCCGAGCAGCGACAACGTCAGGCCGATGGCTATCCAGCGGCGGTAAGGGCCGGATGGCGCTCGGCGCAGCCAGAGCAGCAGGGCAATGATGGGAACCGGTTTGCTGACGAAGCACAACCAGTCGAGTTCCAGCACAAGGCCAGTGAGAAAAGCCAGCACGCCGGCCAGCCCGAAGATCAAGGTTCCCATGAGTGCTCCTGCAAATCGGTCAGGGCATCACTATGGAAAGCTGCCGATGCGCCCGCCAGGCGGCGGACGCCAACGGTGCAGTCATTTGGCGCTACTTGACGCTGATCTGGCAGTCGAAGGATTCGGCCGGCGCCACGTCGGTCTCCCAGGGGCGCTGGTAGTCGAGGTGCAGTCGGCCTTCGCCGGGTTGGCTGGCCTTGAAGCGCCAGGTGGATTGGCCCGCGCTGCCCACCAGGCCGGCATCTTCCGGCGTCGAGTAGACCTCCGGGCCGAGGCTCTGCAGCACGTTGGTCGCGGCGTCGCGCAACACCCAGCGAAAGCCGGTGGTGGGGTTGCTGGGGAGGGTCAGCACCAGGGGTTGGCCCTGGCTGAGGGAGAGCGGGCAGTCATCCTGTTGGTCCTGGACCACCATCGGGCCGGCCTTCTGCTGGGCGCAGGCGGCGAGCAGGGCGAGGCCCAGGGGCAACAACAGGCGAGAGGCGGGAACGAAGAACATCGGCGGCTCCGTCGGTCAAGGGCGGGGTCAGCATAACGGCTGACTCCGCCCTTGCGTAGACTTGGTTCAAAAAGTGCCGGCGACTTTTCTCAAACAGGCGCGGTCCCTCAGTCGAACAATACCTTCGCCACATCGCTGAAGCGTCGGGCAAAGTGCACGGTCAGGCCTTCCTTGAGGTAGTCCGGCAGTTCTTCGAATGAACCTCGGTTGGCCTCAGGCAGGATCAGCTCGAAGATTTTCTGCCGGCGTGCGGCGATCACCTTCTCGCGTACGCCACCGATCGGCAGCACCTGGCCAGTGAGGGTGAGCTCGCCGGTCATGGCCACGCCCTTTTTCGGTACCTGGTTGCGTGCCAGGGAGAGCAACGCGCTGGCCATGGTAATGCCGGCACTTGGGCCATCCTTGGGCGTGGCACCTTCCGGTACGTGGAGATGGACGAATGCCAGGTCGAAGAAGGTCGGGTCGCCGCCGTAGCGTTTCAGGTGCGAGCTGATGTAGCTGTAGGCGATTTCGGCCGACTCCTTCATGACATCACCCAATTGGCCGGTGAGCTTGAAGCCGCGGTTGAGGGTGTGGATGCGAGTCGCCTCGATGGGCAGGGTTGCGCCGCCCAGGCTGGTCCAGGCCAGGCCAGTGATCACGCCGACCCCCGACAGCAGCTGCTCCTTGCGGAACGGCGCCAGGCCCAGGTAGTGCTCCAAGTCCTTCTGGCCGACTTTGATGTTCGTCTCGGGCTCCTCCAGCAGACGGACCACCGCCTTGCGGATGATCTTGCCCAACTGCTTCTCCAATTGACGCACCCCGGCTTCGCGGGCGTAGCCCTCTATCACGGAGGTCAGGGCGCCATCGGTGATGGCCAGGCGCCCCTTCGGTACGCCGGTACGCTCCAGCAGGCGCGGCCAGAGGTGGCGCTTGGCGATGGCGTGCTTTTCCTCGGTGATATAGCCGGAGAGGCGAATGGTCTCCATGCGGTCCAGCAGGGGGCCCGGAATGGAGTCCAGCGTGTTGGCGGTGCAGACGAACAGCACCTTGGACAGATCCAGGCGCAGGTCCAGATAATGGTCGAGGAATTCGACGTTCTGTTCCGGGTCCAGGGTCTCCAGCAGGGCCGAGGCCGGATCGCCCTGATAGCTGGCCCCGAGTTTGTCGATTTCGTCGAGCATGATGACCGGATTCATCACCTCCACCTCTTTCAGTGCCTGCACCAGCTTGCCGGGCAGGGCGCCGATGTAGGTGCGGCGGTGGCCTTTGATTTCAGCTTCGTCGCGCATGCCGCCAACGCTGAAACGGTAGAAGGGGCGCCCCAGGGATTCGGCAATGGACTTGCCAATGCTGGTCTTGCCCACGCCGGGCGGACCGACCAGCAGGACGATGGAACCGGATATTTCACCCTTGAAGGCGCCCACCGCGAGGAATTCGAGGATGCGGTTTTTCACGTCATCCAGCCCGGCGTGGTGCTTGTCCAAGACCTTGCGGGCATGCTTGAGGTCGATCTTGTCTGCCTTGTAGACACCCCATGGCACCGAAGTGGCCCAGTCCAGGTAGTTGCGGGTGACCGCGTACTCCGGCGATCCGGTTTCCAGGATCGACAACTTGTTCAGCTCTTCATCGATGCGCTTCTTTGCCTGGCTGGGCAGAACCTTGTCTACCAGGCGCTGGGTGAACTGCTCACTGTCGGCGCTGCGGTCGTCCTTGGTTATGCCGAGTTCCTGCTGGATCAGCTTGAGCTGCTCCTTGAGGAAAAATTCGCGCTGATGCTGGCCAATCTTGCGGTTCACCTCGGCGGACAGCTCGCTCTGCAACCGCGCGACTTCCACTTCCTTGCGCAGTAGCGGCAGCACCTTCTCCATGCGCTTGAGGATCGGAACGGTGTCCAGAACCTCCTGCAACTCTCGGGCGGGCGCAGTGGTCAGGGCAGCGGCGAAGTCGGTCAGCGGCGAAGGATCGTTGGGGCTGAAGCGGTTGAGGTAGTTCTTCAGTTCTTCGCTGTACAGCGGGTTGAGCGGCAGCAGTTCCTTGATGGCATTGATCAGCGCCATGCCGTAGGCCTTGACCTCGTCACGCGGGTCCAGCGGGCTCTGTGGATAATCCACCTCCACCAGATAGGGCGGGCGGTGACGCTTGAGCCAGCCCCGAATGCGCACCCGTGACAGGCCCTGGGCCACGAACTGCAGTTTGCCGCCCTCGCGGCTGGCATGGTGCACCCGCACCAGGGTGCCGTGCTCGGGCAGGGTGCTGGGGTCGAAATGGCGCGGATTCTCCGGCGGATTCTCCATGAAGAACAGCGCCAGGCAGTGGTGTTCGGTCTTGGCCACCAGCTCAAGGGTTTCCGCCCAGGGCTCTTCGTTGACGATGACCGGCAGCACCTGGGCCGGGAAGAACGGGCGGTTGTGGATGGGAATGACGTAGACCTTGTCCGGCAGGGTCTGGCCGGGCAGTACCAGGCCGGTCCGCTGGCTTGAAGTGGCTTCGTCGACGATGTCGGCGTTGATGTCCTGATCGCTCATGGGGGCACCTGGCTAATGGCTTACCCAGGCTAGATGGGGGAACGCGGTGGGCATTTCAACTGCGCCGAGCCGCGGCACTCTGCCAGGTGGCGCTGTGCAACCCGGGTTGCGACGGCTAGAATGCGCAAAATTTGATCAAGTCACCCCATGCTCGAAGCCCGTCTCCTGCGCCTGGACGATCAGGCCCATCACCACGCCCACGACCATCACCAACTGGTGATGTCTGTCGCCGGCCGCGCCGCGTTCGAGGTGGATGGCCGTGGCGGTGAGGTTTGTCGGATGCGCGCCTGCCTGGTGCCGGGGGATGCCCGGCACGAGTTCGCCGGCGTTGGGGACAACCGCATGCTGATTCTCGATCTGGATGAGCAAGGCAGTCCGGCCGAGGATCTCGAACTACTCGGTCGCCTCTTCGAGACTCCGCGCTACCCGGAACTGGATGCGGACTTCCACAACCTCTTGAGCTACGCCGGCGCCGAACTCGCCCGTTACGGCAGCGATCCTATGCTGGCCCGCTCCCTCGGGGGCATCCTGCTGCGTGCCCTGTACCTGCGCCTGTTCGGCGAGACGCAACGGCGTTCGGTCAGCAATCTCGATATCGAGCGGCTGGACGGCTACATCCAGGGCAACCTGTCGCGGCGGATCAGCGTGGCGGAACTGGCGCAGGTCGCTTGCCTGAGCCCCAGCCACTTCCATGCGCAGTTCAAGGACAGCCTGGGCCTGACCCCTCATCAATACCTGCTGAAAACCCGCCTGGATCGCGCGGCCCGCCTGCTGCGCGAAAGTGAGCAGCCGCTGGTGCGTATCGCCGAAGAATGCGGATTCTCCAGTCAGAGCGCGCTGACCACGGCCATGCGCCGCTATCTTGGCCTGACGCCCAAGCGCCTGCGCGGCGCCAAGTAGATCCCTCCTGCTGCAGCGTTAGCGTCCGCTCGAATCCGCCATCGATCTGTATTTGCCTGTGCGTGCGTCCGAAGTTGCAACCTTTGTCGAGGGTTGCTCGAATCGGTTGTACCCTGTGGGCAACCCGATGTTTCGTATGGGCATCGGCTAAATTCGAAAATCTCGGATTAATGGGCCTTAAAGCAGGTTGCACCTTTGGGCGGAAAGTTCCCCTGATCAGAGAATTCGACAAAGGAATCAGAGAATCCAAAAAGAAAGGCGCAGTGCCATATCTCTAAATTCCGCACTCGCCTTGCGGCTGCCCGGCGCTCGAAGCGTTCTTGCGGGCTGGAGAGGTTGTACTAGACCAAAGTAGAAGCGAATCCAGAGAAAGGAGGGGCGTGATGTTGAAAGTCAGTCACGTCTTTTCGGGCCAGGTCAGGCATGTCCGCACTGTTGCTCTGCTTTCTTGCTCTTCTCGTGGTCAGGCGCTCGCCAGTTCTTCCGTCTGCCGTGTTGTGAACAGCCATTGCGAGGCAACCAGGGAGTACTAGAACAACTGATTCGCATGGTGGACCGAGCCCTCAGGGGTGAGGTGCGCTGTCGCATTGGCAGGGCCGGACGCCCTGTGATCATTGCCCGATCGGGATTACGTCGGCCCCATGGCCGACGTGATTGGGAAGCCAACCGGTAGCCGCCACAAGTGGCCGCCAAATACCAACCACGGGAGCGGATACCCGCCGCCTCCGAATAAAAACAAACGAGCAGGGGAGACCCCCATGAGTATGAGCAACCCGATGCTGATCACTTTCGTGATCTATATCGCGGCCATGGTGCTGATCGGCTTCGCCGCCTATCGCTCCACCAACAACCTTTCCGACTACATCCTCGGTGGTCGCAGCCTCGGTAGCTTCGTTACCGCACTGTCCGCCGGTGCCTCCGACATGAGCGGCTGGCTGCTGATGGGCCTTCCGGGTGCTGTCTACCTCTCCGGTCTCTCCGAAAGCTGGATCGCCATTGGCCTGATCATCGGCGCCTACCTCAACTGGCTGCTGGTTGCCGGCCGTCTGCGCGTGCAGACCGAGCACAACGGCAATGCCCTGACCCTGCCGGACTACTTCACCAACCGCTTCGAAGACAACAGCCGTATCCTGCGCATCTTCTCTGCCGTGGTGATCCTGGTGTTCTTCACCATCTACTGCGCCTCCGGCGTTGTCGCCGGTGCCCGCCTGTTCGAGAGCACCTTCGGCATCTCCTACGAAACCGCCCTGTGGGCGGGTGCGGCCGCGACCATCTGCTACACCTTCGTCGGTGGCTTCCTGGCAGTGAGCTGGACCGATACCGTGCAGGCCAGCCTGATGATCTTCGCCCTGATCCTCACCCCGATCATCGTGATGATTGCCACCGGCGGCATGGACACCACCTTCGCTGCTATCGAGATGAAGGATGCGGCTCATTTCGACATGCTCAAGGGCGCCAGCTTCGTTGGCGTGATTTCCCTGCTGGCATGGGGCCTGGGCTACTTCGGTCAGCCGCACATCCTGGCGCGCTTCATGGCCGCTGACTCCGTCAAGTCCATCCCGAACGCCCGTCGCATCTCCATGGCCTGGATGATCTTCTGCCTGGCCGGCGCCGTGGCTGTGGGCTTCTTCGGTATCGCCTACTTCTCCGCTCATCCGGACCAGGCTGGTGCCGTTACCGCCAACCACGAGCGCGTGTTCATCGAGCTGGCCAAGATCCTCTTCAATCCGTGGATCGCCGGTGTGCTGCTGTCCGCCATCCTGGCTGCCGTGATGTCCACCCTGAGCTGTCAGCTGCTGGTGTGCTCCAGTGCCCTGACCGAAGACTTCTACAAGGCCTTCTTCCGCAAGAACGCCAGCCAGACCGAGCTGGTCTGGGTGGGTCGCGCCATGGTGCTGCTGGTGGCCGTGATTGCCATCGCCATCGCCGCTGACCCGGAAAGCAAGGTATTGGGCCTGGTGTCCTATGCCTGGGCTGGCTTCGGTGCCGCCTTCGGTCCGGTGGTGATCCTCTCCCTCGTGTGGAAAGGCATGACCCGTAACGGTGCGCTGGCCGGCATGGTCCTTGGCGCGGTCACCGTGGTCCTGTGGAAGAACTTCTTCGGCTGGACCGGTCTGTACGAAATCGTTCCGGGCTTCATCCTCTGCACCCTCGGCATCCTGATCTTCAGCCGCATCGGCAACGGCCCGTCCGCCGCCATGCTCAAGCGCTTCGACGAAGCCGAGAAGGAATACCAGGACGCCCACGTCTGACCCTGTATGGCGCGCGGCCGGTCGTCCGCGTGCGATCGGCCGGGCTTGATGTCCGGGCTCTCACCAACGACCCGATAGTGCTTCGCCGGCCCATGTCTTCGGATATCGGGCCGGTTTTTTTTCGCCCTGGAAAAGGTTGTGGCGTGCCTGGGCGGGGCCTGTTCGCCAGGCCTCAGCCGTACGTCATTTTTGTAGCTTCGACCATAGTCCGTGTTTGGTAAGACCATGGTCGAATGGCCCTACAGAAGGGTGGGGGATACAAAAGGCGCCATACAAAAACAACTACCCACCGAGGTAAGACCCCATGAGTGCTGCTTCTCTGTATCCGGTCCGCCCTGAAGTGGCCGCCCAGTCCCTGACGGACGAGGCGACCTACAAAGCCATGTACCAGCAGTCCGTGATCAATCCCGATGGCTTCTGGCGTGAACAGGCCAAGCGCATCGACTGGATCAAGCCTTTCACCAAGGTGAAGCAGACCTCATTCGACGACCACCACGTCGATATCAAGTGGTTCGCTGATGGCACCCTCAACGTTTCCGCCAACTGTCTGGACCGCCACCTTGCCGAGCGTGGCGACCAGGTCGCGATCATCTGGGAAGGCGACGACCCTTCCGAACATGAGCACATCACCTATCGCGATCTGCATGAGCGCGTCTGCAAGTTCGCCAACGCCCTGCGCGGCCAGGACATTCACCGTGGCGACGTGGTGACCATCTATATGCCGATGATCCCGGAAGCCGTGGTGGCCATGCTGGCGTGCACCCGTATAGGTGCCATCCATTCCGTGGTGTTCGGCGGCTTTTCCCCTGAAGCCCTGGCCGGTCGTATCATCGACTGCCGCTCCAAGGTGGTGATCACTGCCGACGAAGGCTTGCGAGGCGGCAAGAAGACCCCGCTGAAAGCCAACGTCGATGACGCGCTGACCAACCCGGAAACCAGCAGCGTGCAGAAGATCATCGTGGTCAAGCGCACGGGCGGTGATATCAAGTGGAACCAGCATCGCGATGTCTGGTACGAGGATCTGATGAAGGTGGCGGGTAGCACCTGTGCGCCGAAGGAGATGGGCGCCGAGGATCCGCTGTTCATCCTCTACACCTCCGGCTCCACCGGTAAACCCAAGGGTGTACTGCACACCACTGGGGGTTACCTCACCTACGCGTCGCTGACCCATGAGCGCGTATTCGATTACCGGCCGGGCGAGGTGTTCTGGTGCACCGCCGACATCGGCTGGGTCACCGGCCACACCTATCTGGTCTATGGTCCGCTGTCCAACGGCGCGACGACTGTCATGTTCGAAGGCGTGCCGAACTACCCGGACATGACCCGCGTCGCCAAGATCGTCGACAAGCACAAGGTCAACGTTCTCTACACCGCCCCCACCGCCATTCGCGCCATGATGGCCGAGGGTAAGGCTGCGGTGGAAGGCGCTGACGGCTCCAGCCTGCGCCTGTTGGGTTCGGTGGGTGAGCCGATCAACCCGGAGGCCTGGCACTGGTATTACGAGAACGTCGGCCAGGGCCGCTGCCCGATCGTCGACACCTGGTGGCAGACCGAAACCGGTGCCTGCCTGATGACCCCGTTGCCAGGCGCCCACGCCATGAAGCCGGGTTCCGCTGCGCGTCCGTTCTTCGGCGTGCAACCGGCACTGGTGGATAACCTTGGCAACATCCTGGAAGGCGCGACTGAAGGCAACCTGGTGATCATCGATTCCTGGCCGGGCCAGGCGCGCACCCTGTACGGCGATCACGACCGCTTCGTCGACACCTACTTCAAAACATTCAAAGGCATGTACTTCACTGGCGACGGCGCTCGTCGCGACGAAGACGGCTACTGGTGGATCACCGGTCGTGTGGATGATGTGCTCAACGTCTCTGGTCATCGCATGGGTACCGCAGAAATCGAGAGCGCCATGGTCGCCCACCCGAAAGTTGCCGAGGCTGCGGTGGTGGGCATGCCCCACGACATCAAAGGGCAGGGCATCTACGTCTACGTCACGCTGAACGCTGGAGAGGAGTCTTCTGAGCAACTGCGTCAGGAGCTTAGGAACTGGGTGCGCAAGGAGATCGGTCCAATCGCTACCCCCGATGTAATCCAGTGGGCTCCGGGCCTTCCGAAGACCCGCTCGGGCAAGATCATGCGCCGCATCCTGCGCAAGATCGCCGTCGCCGAATACGATGCCCTTGGCGACATCTCCACCCTGGCTGATCCCGGCGTGGTGCAACACCTCATCGATACTCATCGCACCATGCAAGCCGCCTGATCGGGGCTTGTCGCAAAACCCCGCCCTGGCCACAAGCCGGGGCGGGGTTTTGCATTTCTACGCCAGGGAAAGTGGCGAGTTGCTGAAATGCAGGGTGACACTTGATCGGTGTCGAGGCGCACATCAACTGCTCGCGGTAATTACCGATTTTTTATCGGGTTTCAGGTGGGGGAGGGGAGCCTGGGTAACAGTCCTGGTTACGTGGTGCACCAAACCGGTTCCATTGGGAACGTGCCGTGCGCTTTCAGGGCATTTTTTGCGGTTCCGCAAACAAGATGAATTTCGCAAGGCCACAGAATAGAGGGTCTTTGTTGTTTGTGGTTCGATAATTGCTTTATTAAAAGGTTTTGTATTTTGTCTTTTCGGCACTTTTCTCTGTGCCTGTCAATGCTCTTTCGAGTCGTCTCCAGTGCTTCTGTAATTTGTTGTCGCATTGAAGAAATATCGACTTCGGGGCTGTGGCTAGAATGCCGCACACCCAGTCGGAGCCTTTTGCCTACGGCTTTCAGCCAGCAAAGACGACGACTCTTTCTACAATTCGTGGACCGTCTGGGCGAATTCTCACGCTGCCAACAGAAGCCATATCCCTTTGAAGGAGTCATAACATGAAGAAGATTGCACTTCTCGGCGCCATGGCGCTGTCCCTGTTGTCGCCGTTGGCCGCCATTGCAGATGACGCCAAGCCGCTGCGCATTGGTATCGAAGCCGCTTACCCGCCCTTCGCCTTCAAGACGCCGGAAGGCACCATCACCGGCTTCGACTACGACATCGGCAACGCGCTGTGCGCCGAGATGAAAGTCGAGTGCAAGTGGATCGAGCAGGAGTTCGACGGCCTGATCCCGGCCTTGAAAGTACGCAAGTTCGACGCCGTACTTTCCTCCATGACCATCACCGAAGAACGTCTGAAATCGGTGGACTTCACCAACAAGTACTACCACACCCCCGCTCGCCTCGCGATGAAGGAAGGCGCTGTCATCAATGACCCGCTGACCGACCTCAAAGGCAAGAAAGTCGGTGTGCAGCGTGCTTCCATCTATGACCGTTACGCCACTGACGTCTTCGCACCGGCGGGTGTTGAAGTGGTTCGCTACAGCTCGCAGAACGAGATCTTCCTGGATATGTCCGCTGGCCGCCTCGACGCCACCCTGGCGGACGTGGTGAACATCGACGACGGTTTCCTCAAGACCGATGCCGGCAAGGGCTTCGCCCTGGTAGGTCCTGCCTTCAGCGAGAAGAAGTACTTCGGCGAAGGCGCCGGTATCGCCGTGCGCAAGGGTGACAAAGCCCTGGCCGAGAAGATCAACAATGCCATCGCCGCCATCCGCGCCAATGGCAAGTACAAGGAAGTACAGGACAAGTACTTCAAGTTCGACGTCTACGGCGAGTAATCGCTTTTCCCTGAAAGTGGCACAAACTTCACATAGCGGTTTGTGCCACTTTTTCGTTGTGGCGGTGCCGCCCGGAGCACTCCGGCGCGCTGCATGAGGATCTGAATCATGCTCAACGGCTACGGCTCGACCATTCTCGATGGTGCCTGGCTCACCCTGTTGCTGGCCCTGTCTTCCATAACCATGGCAGTGGTGCTCGGCCTGATCGGTGCGGCGTTCCGACTGTCCCCGATCAAGTGGTTGTCCTTGCTGGGCGAAACCTACGCCACCGTGATCCGTGGCATTCCTGACCTGGTGCTGATCCTGCTGATCTTCTACGGCGGTCAGCAGATCGTTAACGTCGTCGCGCCGATGGTCGGTTACGACGACTACATCGACCTGGACCCCTTCTGGTCTGGCGTCTTTACCCTCGGCTTCATCTTCGGCGCCTACCTGTCCGAGACCTTTCGCGGCGCCTTCATGGCAATCCCGAAAGGGCAAGGCGAGGCGGGGATGGCCTATGGCATGAGCGGTCCCAAGGTGTTCTTCCGCATTCTCGTGCCGCAGATGATTCGCCTGGCGATTCCCGGCTTCACCAACAACTGGCTGGTGTTGACCAAGGCCACCGCGCTGATTTCGGTGGTCGGCCTGCAGGACATGATGTTCAAGGCCAAAAGTGCAGCGGACGCAACCCGTGAACCTTTCACCTTCTACCTTGCGGTTGCCGCGCTGTACCTGGTGCTGACCAGCGTTTCCCTGCTGGCGCTGCGCTACATGGAGCGACGCTACTCGGTAGGCATCAAGGCGGCTGAACTATGATCTTCGACTACAACGTGATCCTGGAGAGCCTGCCGCTCTACTTCGGTGGCGTGCTGGTGACCCTGAAGCTGCTGGCCATCTCCCTGGCGCTCGGGCTGACTGCAGCTGTTCCGCTGGCGCTGATGCGTGTATCCAAGCAGCCCTGGGTGAATCTCCCGGCCTGGCTCTACACCTACGTGATCCGCGGCACTCCGATGCTGGTGCAGCTGTTCCTGATCTACTACGGCCTGGCGCAGTTCGAGGCCGTGCGCGAGAGCGTCCTCTGGCCCTACCTGTCCAATGCGACGTTCTGCGCCTGCCTGGCCTTTGCCATCAACACCAGCGCCTACACTGCGGAAATTCTTGCCGGCAGCATCAAGGCTACGCCCCACGGCGAAATCGAGGCGGCCAAGGCCATGGGCATGTCCCGCGCCAAGCTCTACCGTCGCATCCTGCTGCCGTCGGCCCTGCGTCGTGCGCTGCCGCAGTACAGCAACGAAGTCATCATGATGCTGCACACCACCAGCCTGGCGTCCATCGTCACCCTGATCGACATAACCGGCGCCGCGCGCACTGTGAACTCGCAGTACTACCTGCCGTTCGAGGCCTTCATTACCGCTGGCGCGTTCTATCTGTGCCTGACTTTCATCCTGGTGCGCCTGTTCAAGGCCGCCGAGCGTCGCTACCTGGCCTACCTGGCCCCGCGCAAGGCCTGAACTCATGCAACGTATTGACCACGAACTGCCCTGGGGATGCCTGGGAACCCGCCGCCAACTGACGGTCTTTCGATTCGGCAATGGCGCGCGCAAGGCCTACATCCAGGCCTCGCTGCATGCTGATGAGTTGCCGGGCATGCGCGTTGCGGTCGAGCTCAAGCGTCGCCTGCGTGAGCTGGAAGGGCAGGGGCGTCTGAGCGGCGTGATCGAACTGGTGCCAGTGGCCAACCCTCTGGGACTTGGTCAGGTGCTCCAGGCGGTCCAGCAGGGTCGCTTCGAGCTGGGCAGCGGCAAGAACTTCAACCGTGACTTCGCTGATCTGGCCGGCCTGGTGGCCGAGCGCCTGGAAGGTCGTCTGGGTGTTGATGCCACGGCCAACGTGGCGCTGATCCGTCAGGCCATGGGCGAGGCATTGGCCGCACTGCCCCCGGCCGGTTCCGAGCTGGCGGGCATGCAGCGTTTGCTGTTGCAGCATGCCTGCGATGCCGACCTGGTGCTGGACCTGCATTGCGACTTCGAGGCTGCGGTGCATCTCTACTGCCTGCCGCAGCACTGGAACGAACTGCGTCCGCTGGCCGCGCGTCTGGAGGCCGGTGCGGTACTGACCGCCGAAGATTCCGGTGGCAGCTCGTTCGATGAGTCCTGCTCGTTGCCCTGGCTGCGCCTGGCTCAGCGCTTTCCCGAAGCGTCGATTCCTCCGGCCTGTATGGCGACCACTGTGGAGCTCGGCAGCATGGCTGATACCGACAAGCCGCTGGCCGAAGCGCGCGCCGAAGCCATCCTGGCCCACCTTGCCGAGCAGGGTCTGATCAGCGGTGAGTGGCCGGTGGCGCCCGAGGCCTGCTGCGAGGCCACGCCTTTCGAGGGCGCCGAATACCTCTACCCGCCGCATTCCGGTGTGGTGAGCTTCCTGCAGCCCGCTGGCGCGAAGGTCAAAGCGGGCGATCCGCTGTTCGAGGTGATCGATCCGCTGGAAGACCGCCATGCCGTGGTGTGTGCATCGGTGGACGGCGTGCTGTTTGCGCGCGAACGGATGCGCTTCGCGCAACCTGGACTTTGGCTGGCCAAGGTGGCTGGCCGTGAACCCATTCGTCAGGGACGCCTGCTGAGCGACTGAGCCAAACGAGACCGAAACCATGTACAAACTCGAAGTCCAAGATCTGCACAAGCGCTATGGCAGCCACGAAGTCCTCAAGGGCGTGTCCCTGGCGGCGAAGGCTGGCGACGTCATCAGCATCATCGGCTCAAGCGGCTCGGGCAAGAGTACCTTCCTGCGCTGCATCAACATGCTGGAGCAGCCCCACGGCGGCAAGATTCTCCTCAATGGCGAAGAGCTGAAGCTCGTGGCCAACAGGGACGGTGGCCTGAAAGCGGCCGATGCCAAACAGCTGCAGCGCATGCGTTCGCGTCTGGCGATGGTGTTCCAGCATTTCAACCTCTGGTCGCACATGAGCGCCCTGGAGAACGTCATCGAGGCGCCCGTGCATGTGCTCGGCGTGCCGAAGAAGGAAGCCATCGAGAAAGCCGAGCACTACCTGGCCAAGGTGGGCGTGGCCCATCGCAAGGACGCCTACCCGGCGCACATGTCCGGTGGTGAGCAGCAGCGCGTGGCCATCGCTCGTGCCCTGGCCATGGAGCCGGAAGTCATGCTGTTCGACGAACCCACCTCTGCACTGGATCCGGAGTTGGTGGGTGAAGTGCTCAAGGTCATGAAAGACCTGGCGGTGGAAGGCCGCACCATGGTGGTGGTCACCCACGAGATGGGTTTCGCCCGCGAGGTTTCCAATCAGCTGGTGTTCCTGCACAAGGGGCTGGTGGAAGAGCGTGGTTGTCCGAAGGAAGTGCTGGCCAATCCGCAATCCGATCGCCTCAAGCAGTTCCTTTCCGGCAGCCTGAAGTGATCTCCGTCGCGACGGCCCCAGAGCCGCCGCAACGCATTCGAAACCTGTCCTTGCCTTGTCTCTTTCCTTTTGCCGGGGTCTGCTAAGCTGCCTGCCATGACTGCCCATCGAATCGCTTTTCTCCTCTGGCCCGGTACCAAGGCGCTGACCCTGGCGCTGGCCGAGGAAGCTCTGCGCGTTGCCCAGCGACTGCATCCGGAGGTGGTTTACGAGATGTCCTTCCTGCAGGCCGAACCGGCCGCCGAAGCGGCATGGCGCCTGCCCGGCGAAGCCTGGACCGGCAAGCTGGATGGTCTGCAGCGCCTGTTCCTGCTGGCCGATGAGCCGCCGGCGCAGATCTCGCCGGCGCTGTCAGCGGCCATCAAGCATTCGGTACGTGCCGGCTGCGTGATTGGCGGCCTGTCCGCGGGTGTCTATCCATTGGCGCAGCTGGGCCTGCTGGATGGCTATCGCGCGGCGGTGCACTGGCGTTGGCAGGATGACTTCTCCGAGCGCTTCCCCAAGGTGATCGCCACCAGCCATTTGTTCGACTGGGATCGTGATCGTCTCACTGCCTGCGGTGGTCTGGCGGTGCTTGACCTGCTGCTCGCAGTGCTGGCCCGTGACCACGGTGCCGAATTGGCTGGGGCGGTATCCGAAGAGCTGGTGGTCGAGCGCATCCGCGAAGGCGGCGAACGGCAGCGCATTCCACTGCAGAATCGTCTGGGTTCCAGCCACCCGAAGCTGACCCAGGCCGTGCTGCTGATGGAGGCCAACATCGAAGAGCCGCTGACCACTGACGAGATTGCCCAGCATGTCTGCGTGTCCCGTCGTCAGTTGGAGCGGATCTTCAAGCAGTACCTCAATCGCGTGCCCAGCCAGTACTACCTGGAGCTGCGCCTGAACAAGGCGCGCCAGATGCTGATGCAAACCAGCAAGTCGATCATCCAGATCGGCCTGTCCTGCGGCTTCTCTTCCGGCCCGCACTTCTCCAGCGCTTACCGCAACTTCTTCGGTGTCACCCCTCGCGAAGACCGCAACCAGCGTCGTGGTGCCGGCCCCTTCGAAACCCAGCAGCCGGCTCTCGTGGCGGAGCGGGGCTGAGCCTGGGGCGAATCCTGTAGGGGCGAATACATTCGCCAAGCAGGCCGAAGGCCTGCCCTTCGGGTTCTCATGGGGCAGCTGCGCTGCCTTTGGCGAATGAATTCGCCCTTACTCGGTTTCCATTCCTAATTGCTCCCAATACCCACCAGTCACCCCGTGGAGAAATTTTCCCCGCGGGTGCGTAGCGGTGGCGATCAGCGTTTAAACTGCGCCTTCCCGACGCTTTCTGTCGCATTTCCATAAGCGCCGGTTTTCGCGGGGTTGGCGCTGTAAGAAGTTGTCGCATGGCGGCAATGCCAACCCCGAATCAGTCCCTACAATCCCTTCATCACTAGCCGTTCATGGCAGGAGAAACTGATGTCCGTTGAGCATGCGCAGGTCGAGCGCGCCGATTTCGACAAGGTGATGGTTCCCAACTACGCCCCCGCCGCATTCATTCCGGTGCGTGGCCAGGGTTCCCGAGTCTGGGACCAGTCCGGTCGCGAGCTGATCGATTTTGCCGGCGGTATCGCAGTGAACTCCCTGGGCCACGCGCACCCGGCGCTGGTCAAGGCGTTGACCGAGCAGGCCAACAAGATCTGGCACGTCTCCAACGTCTTCACCAACGAGCCGGCCCTGCGCCTGGCCAAGAAACTGGTGGACGCCACCTTTGCCGAGCGCGTATTCCTCGCCAACTCCGGCGCCGAGGCCAACGAAGCCGCTTTCAAGCTGGCCCGTCGTTATGCCCATGACGTCTATGGCCCGCAGAAGCACGAAATCATCTCCGCCACCAACAGCTTCCATGGTCGTACCCTGTTCACTGTGACCGTTGGCGGCCAGCCGAAGTATTCCGACGGCTTCGGTCCGAAGATGGAAGGCATCAGCCATGTGCCCTATAACGATCTGGATGCCCTGAAGGCGGCCATTTCCGACAAGACCTGTGCCGTGGTTCTGGAACCCGTGCAGGGTGAGGGCGGCGTTCTACCGGCCGACCAGGCTTACCTGGAAGGCGCCCGCAGGCTGTGTGACGAGCACAACGCGCTGCTGATCTTCGACGAAGTGCAGAGCGGCATGGGTCGTACCGGCCACCTGTTCGCCTACCAGCACTATGGTGTGACGCCGGACATCCTCTCCAGCGCCAAGAGCCTGGGCGGCGGTTTCCCGATCGGCGCCATGCTGACTACCAGCGAAATCGCCAAGCACCTGTCCGTGGGTACTCATGGCACCACCTATGGCGGTAACCCGCTGGCCAGCGCTGTCGCCGAAGCCGTGCTGGACGTGATCAACACCCCGGAAGTGCTCCGCGGCATCAACGCCAAGCACGACCGCTTCAAGACCCGTCTAGAAGCCATTGGTGCCAAGTACGGCATCTTCACCGAAGTTCGCGGCCTGGGCCTGCTGATTGGCGCCGTCCTCTCCGACGCCTGGAAGGGCAAGGCCAAGGATGTGCTGAATGCCGCCGAGCAGGAAGCCGTCATGGTCCTGCAGGCCAGCCCGGACGTGGTGCGCTTCGCGCCCAGCCTGGTTATTCCGGATGCGGACATTGATGAAGGCCTGGATCGCTTCGAGCGCGCTGTCGCCAAGCTGACCCAGGCGTAAGCCTCCGCTGGACGCGGCGCAGGGAAGCGCTGCGCTGCGATCCCAGGGATGGAATAGATTCATGCGTGAGCACGGGCCATAGGGGTCCGGCTTTTCTCCGAATGGAACCACTGATTCGTTCGGGGTTTTCAACAAGAAAAGGAGTGACCCCCATGTTGGTGATGCGCCCCGCGCAAATGGCCGATCTCGCTGAAGTCCAGCGCCTGGCCGCGGACAGCCCCGTGGGTGTCACTTCGCTGCCGGATGACGCCCAGGTGCTGGGCGAGAAGATTGCCGCGTCCGAGGCTTCCTTCTCTGCCGAGGTGAGCTTCAACGGCGAGGAGAGTTACTTCTTCGTCCTTGAGGACAGCAAGACCGGCCGTTTGGCAGGTTGCTCGGCGATCGTCGCCTCGGCCGGATTTTCCGAACCCTTCTACAGCTTCCGTAACGAGACTTTCGTGCATGCCTCTCGTTCGCTGTCGATCCACAACAAGATCCATGTCCTGTCGCTCTGCCATGACCTCACCGGCAACAGCCTGCTGACCAGTTTCTACGTCGAGCGCGACTTGGTGAACACTTCCGTTGCCGAACTCAACTCCCGCGGCCGCCTGCTGTTCATGGCAAGCAACCCGGAGCGCTTCGCCGACGCGGTGGTGGTGGAGATCGTCGGCTACAGCGACGAGCATGGCGAGTCGCCGTTCTGGGATGCGGTGGGGCGTAATTTCTTCGACCTCAACTACACCGAGGCCGAGCGCCTGTCCGGCCTGAAGAGTCGCACCTTCCTCGCCGAGCTGATGCCGCATTACCCGATCTATGTGCCGCTGCTGCCCGATGAAGCCCAGGAATCCATGGGGCAGGTGCATCCGCGTGCGCAGATCACCTTTGACATCCTGATGCGCGAAGGCTTCGAGACCGACAACTACATCGACATCTTCGACGGTGGTCCGACCCTTCACGCCCGCACTTCGAGCATCCGCTCCATCGCCCAGAGCCGCATGGTGCCAGTGAGGTTGGGTGAGCAGGGCAAGGGTGGCCGCCAGTACCTGGTGTGTAACGGCCAGCTGCAGGATTTCCGTGCGATCGTCGCCGAACTCGACTGGGTGCCCGGCAAACCTGTGGTACTTGGCGAAGAAGCCGCTGAAGCCCTGGGTGTTGGCGAAGGCGCCAGTGTTCGACTGATTGCCGTTTGAGTCTTAGACCCTCCTCCCGTCGGGAGGAGGTGGCCCCTGGTTGGGCCGGATGAGAGCACAGCTCTCTCCCTGGCTTCCTTCCCGGACGGAAGGAAGCGCAATTTCTGGAGGCACTATGATCGTTCGTCCCGTACGCAGCGCCGATTTACCGGCCCTGATCGACCTGGCGCGCAGCACTGGCGCAGGCCTGACCACGCTGCCGGCCAATGAGGAGCGCCTGTCGCATCGAGTCGGCTGGGCCGAGAAGGCATTCCATGGCAAGGCCGAGCGCGCCGATGCGGACTACCTGTTCGTCCTCGAGGACGACAACGGCACCGTCATTGGTATATCCGCCGTGGCCGGCGCCGTGGGTCTGCGTGAGCCCTGGTACAACTACCGGGTCGGCCTGACCGTCAGCGCCTCCCAGGAACTGCATATCCACCGCCAGATTCCCACGCTGTTCCTGGCCAATGACCTGACCGGCAACTCCGAGCTCTGCTCGCTGTTCCTCCACTCTGGTCATCGCACGGGGCTGAACGGCCGGCTGCTGTCCAAGGCACGCTTCCTGTTCATCGCCGAGTTCCCGGAACTGTTCGGTGACAAGGTGATTGCCGAGATGCGCGGCATGTCCGACGAGCACGGTGTTTCCCCGTTCTGGGAAAGCCTCGGCCGGCACTTCTTCAAGATGGAGTTCTCCCGCGCCGACTACCTTACCGGCGTGGGCAACAAGGCCTTCATCGCCGAACTGATGCCCAGGTTCCCGCTCTACACCTGCTTCCTGTCTGAAGCGGCGCGTAACATCATCGGCCGTGTGCACACCGATACCGAACCCGCGCTGGCCATGCTCAAGGGCGAGGGCTTCAGTTATCAGGGCTACGTCGACATCTTCGACGCCGGTCCGGCCATCGAGTGCGAGACCGCGAAGATTCGCGCCGTGCGCGATAGCCAGAACCTGGTGCTGGCTGTCGGCACGCCGGGCGACGACGCTACGCCTTTCCTGATCCACAATCGCAAGCGCGAAGACTGCCGCATCACGGCAGCGCCCGCCCGTCTGGCCGCCGGTACCCTGGTGGTGGACGCGCTGACCGCCAAGCGCCTGAAGCTCTCCGCCGGCGCCTCGGTTCGCGCCGTACCACTGTCGGCCAAGGAGTCCGTATAAATGAGCACTCATTTCATTGCTGGTAACTGGCAGGCAGGGCAGGGCGAGGCGTTCGATTCATTGAATCCCGTGACCCAGGAGGTCGTCTGGTCCGGCCGTGGCGCCAATGCTGCTCAGGTGGATGAGGCGGTCAAGGCCGCTCGTGTCGCCTTCCCGGCCTGGGCGCGTCGCCCGCTGGAAGAGCGCATCACCATCCTCGAACAGTTCGCGGTGGCCCTCCGTGGCCACGCCGACGAACTGGCCCGGTGCATTGGCGAGGAAACCGGCAAGCCGCTGTGGGAATCGGCCACCGAAGTGACCAGCATGGTCAACAAGGTCGCCATCTCCATTCAGAGCTACCGCGAGCGTACCGGCGAGAAGAGCGGCCCCCTGGCCGATGCCACCGCCGTGCTGCGCCACAAACCCCACGGCGTGGTGGCGGTGTTCGGCCCCTACAACTTCCCCGGTCACCTGCCCAACGGCCACATTGTGCCCGCACTGCTGGCCGGTAACGCGGTGATCTTCAAACCCAGCGAGCTGACCCCAAAGGTCGCCGAGCTTACCGTCAAGTGCTGGATCGAGGCCGGATTGCCGGCTGGCGTGCTCAACCTGGTTCAGGGCGCCCGTGAGACCGGCATCGCCTTGGCGGGCAATCCGGGTCTGGACGGCCTGTTCTTCACCGGCTCCAGCCGCACAGGCAACCTGCTGCACCAACAGTTCGCCGGCCGACCGGACAAGATCCTTGCCCTGGAAATGGGCGGCAACAACCCGCTGGTGGTGGACCAGGTCCAGGACGTGGACGCCGCGGTCTATACCATCATTCAATCGGCCTTCATTTCCGCCGGCCAGCGCTGCACCTGTGCCCGCCGCCTGCTGGTGCCGGAAGGCGCCTGGGGCGATGCCCTGCTGGCACGCCTGGTGAGTGTCGCCAGTACCATCAAGGTCGGTGCCTTCGACGCCCAACCCGCACCGTTCATGGGGTCGGTGATTTCCCTGGATGCTGCACGTCATCTGATCAAGGCGCAGGACCATCTTGTCGCGGGTGGAGCCAAGGTACTGTTGGCCATGTCCCAGCCCCTGGCGAACGCCGCGCTGCTGACCCCCGGCATTCTTGACGTGACCGCCGTGGTCGACCGCCCCGACGAGGAGTTCTTCGGCCCGTTGCTGCAGGTGATCCGTTACCGTGACTTCGATGCCGCCATCACGGAGGCCAACGCCACTCAGTACGGCCTGGCTGCCGGTCTGCTGTCGGACTCCGCCGAGCGCTACCAGCAGTTCCTCATCGAGAGCCGCGCCGGCATCGTCAACTGGAACAAGCAATTGACCGGTGCCGCCAGCAGCGCACCCTTCGGCGGTGTCGGCGCGTCCGGCAACCATCGCGCCAGCGCCTACTATGCCGCTGACTACTGCGCCTACCCGGTCGCATCGCTGGAAAGCGAAACCCTTGCCCTGCCTGCAACCCTTACTCCAGGAGTCAGCCTGTGAACGCCTATGAAGTGAACTTCGACGGACTGGTCGGTCCGACCCACAACTACGGCGGTCTGTCTTACGGTAACGTCGCCTCGCAGAGCAACAGCCAGGCGGTTTCCAATCCGAAGGAAGCTGCGCTGCAGGGCCTGGGCAAGATGAAGGCACTGATGGAAATGGGCTTCAAGCAGGGTGTGTTCGCCCCGCAGGAGCGCCAGGACGTCGCCGCCCTGCGCAGCCTGGGTTTCTCCGGCACCGATGCCGAAGTGATCGCCAAGGCCGCCAAGGAAGCCATGCCGCTTCTGGCCGCCTGCAGCTCCGCCTCCAGCATGTGGACCGCCAACTCCTGCACCGTCAGCCCCAGCGCCGACACCGCGGATGGTCGCGTGCACTTCACCGCTGCCAACCTGAACTGCAAGTTCCATCGCTCCATCGAGCACCCGACTACCAGTCGCGTGCTGGGTGCGATGTTCGCCAATGACAAATTCTTTGCCCACCATGCTGCGCTGCCTGCCGTTGGCCAGTTCGGCGACGAAGGTGCAGCCAACCACACCCGCTTCTGCAAAGGTTACGGTGATGCCGGTGTCGAGTTCTTCGTGTTCGGCCGCAGTGCCTTCGACAGCCGTTTCCCGGCGCCGCAACGTTACCCGGCGCGACAGACCCTGGAGGCCAGCCAGGCGGTCGCCCGTCTGCATGGCCTGGGATCTGAAGGCGTGGTCTACGCTCAGCAGAATCCGGCGGTGATCGATCAGGGTGTGTTCCACAACGACGTAATTTCGGTGGGCAACGGCGAAGTGCTTTTCTACCACGAGGATGCCTTCCTCGAGACCGACAAGGTGCTGGCCGAGCTGGACAGCAAGCTGGGCAAGCGTGGTGGCCGTTTCCAGGCGGTGCGCGTACCGCGCAGCGCAGTGGGCGTGGAGGACGCGGTGCGTTCCTACCTGTTCAACAGCCAGCTGCTCAGCCGTGCTGACGGCAGCATGCTGCTGATCGTGCCGGAAGAATGCCGCAGCAACGCCAACGTCTGGAGCTACCTGAACCAGCTGACTTCGGAGCGGGGTCCGATCCGCGAAGTGAAGGTCTTCGACCTCAAGCAGAGCATGCAGAACGGCGGCGGGCCGGCTTGCCTTCGCCTGCGCGTGGCGCTGAAGGAAGACGAGCTGGCAGCGGTGAACCAGGGGGTGATCATGACTCCGCAGCTTCACACCACCCTGAGCACCTGGGTCGAGAAGCACTACCGTGACCGCCTCAGTGAAGCCGACCTGGCCGACCCGCAATTGCTGGTGGAGTGCCGGACGGCATTGGATGAACTGACGCAGATCCTTAAACTGGGCGCTGTTTATCCCTTCCAGCTCAACTGAGAAACCTGAAATGTCCGATGCCCTGCAACTCATCCTCGAAGATACCGACGGCACCCAGCTCGAAACCTCCTGCACCCGTTTCGCCGTTATCTGGCAGGGCAAGGAAGTCTGGATCCAGCAGGCTGGCAACGGTCAGCTGCTGATTGGCGTAGATGTGGAAGAAGGCGACACCGAGTACGCCAACCTGCTGCTGCGCCCGCTGGCTACCAACCTGGTCAGCCTGCAACTGGAAATGGAACCGGCTGACGCCGACGCTGACGATGACCATGTCCATGGTCCCGACTGCGATCACGATCATTGAGGTAACAGGATGCTAGCCCTCGGAAAACTGCTCGAATTGACCCTCGCCGGCCGTGAGCCGACCGAGAAGATCCAGCTGACATCCGGGGGCGTGCGCCTGCACTGGTTGGGGGAGGGGGCGCTGGACGTCACCCCGCCAGCCGCCGAAGACAGCGGGCTGGACCTGCTGCTTTCGGCAGGGGTGCATGGTAACGAGACCGCCCCGATCGAACTGCTGGACCGCCTGGTCCAGTCCATCGCCCGCGGCCAGCTCAAGCCGCGCGCACGCATACTTTTCCTGCTGGGCAACCCCGAGGCCATCCGTCGCGGCGAGCGCTTCGTCGAGCAGGACGTCAACCGTCTGTTCAATGGCCGCCATGCCGAATCCAGTGGCTTCGAAGCCATGCGTGCCGGAGAGCTGGAGCGATACGCTGCTGCGTTCTTCAGCAAGCCCGGCCGCGACCGCCTGCACTACGATCTGCACACCGCCATCCGTGGCTCCAAGATCGAGCAGTTCGCGCTGTACCCCTATGTCGAGGGCCGCGCGCATTCGCGCCAGGAACTGGCCCGCCTGCGCGACGCCGGGATAGACGCGGTGCTGCTGCAGAACAAGACCGGTATCACCTTCAGTTCCTACACCTACGCGTGCCTGGGGGCCGAAGCCTTTACCCTGGAGCTGGGCAAGGCAAGGCCTTTCGGCAGCAACGAGGAGGTCAACCTCGATCGCCTGGAGGCTCGCCTGCACGCACTCGTCGAAGGATGCGAGCCGGCCACTGACGGAGAAAGCCTGGATGGCTTGCAGCTGTTCTCGGTTTCCCGGGAGATCATCAAGCACAGCGAGTCCTTCCGGTTGCACCTGGCACCGGACATCGAGAACTTCAGCGAGCTGCCCGTCGGGTATCTACTGGCGGAAGATATCGCCGGTACCCGCTGGGTGGTGGAAGAGCAGGGCGCGCGGATCATCTTCCCCAATCCCAAGGTGAAGAACGGTTTGCGGGCGGGCATCCTGATTGTGCCGGCCGAAGTTTGACGATTCGCCCCTTTCTGTACCTGTACCCGCAAGGCGCCGGGCTTTAGGATCGGGCTCTTCGCCCATCCAAGGAGCCCGGCATGAGCCTGATCGACCTGCGCAGCGACACCGTCACCCAACCTACTGCCGGAATGACGGACGCCATGCTGCGCGCCGAACTGGGCGACGACGTCTATGGCGAAGACCCGACTGTCAACCGCCTGGAAGCCACTCTGGCCGAGCGCCTGGGCTTCGAAGCAGCGCTCTTCGTGCCGACGGGCACGATGAGCAACCTACTGGGGCTGATGGCCCACTGCGAACGCGGCGACGAGTACATCGTTGGCCAGCAGGCCCACACCTATAAGTACGAGGGAGGTGGCGCCGCCGTGCTGGGTTCCATCCAGCCCCAGCCGATCGATGGCGAGGCCGACGGCAGCCTCGACCTCGACAGGGTCGAAGCCGCCATCAAGCAAGACGACTTCCACTTCGCCCGCACCCGCCTGCTGGCCCTGGAAAACACCATGCAAGGCAAGGTACTGCCGCTGGCCTACCTGGCGGCAGCCCGTGAGCTGACGCGCCGGCGTGGCCTCGGCCTGCACCTGGATGGCGCCCGGTTGTACAACGCGGCGGTGAAGCTGGGCGTGGACGCCCGCGAGATCACCCGGCACTTCGACTCGGTTTCCGTATGTCTGTCCAAGGGCCTGGGTGCGCCGGTGGGGTCGGTGCTGTGCGGCAGCGCGGCCTTGATCGGCAAGGCGAGGCGCCTGCGCAAGATGGTCGGCGGTGGCATGCGTCAGGCTGGCCTGCTCGCGGCAGCGGGCCTCTACGCGCTGGACCACCAGGTCGAGCGCCTGACCGAGGATCACGCGAACGCCGAGCGTCTGGGCGCTGGGCTGAGCGAGCTCGGTTTTGCCGTCGAACCGGTGCAGACCAACATGGTCTATGTGCAAGTCGGTGATCAGGCTGGTGCATTGGGAGCGTTCCTTTCCGCTCGCGGTATCCGCGTGAGCCCGGCCGCGCGCCTGCGTCTGGTGACCCACCTGGACGTGCGGGCCGCCGATGTTCCAGATGTGATCGAGGCTTTTGCGGCTTTCCGGCAGGCCTGAGTCGGCGGCGTGCATAAATAGCCGCCATCTATCGCACAAAGAGACTATCCCCGCAGCGCAGGGCCGATATAATGCGGCCCTTTGCCGGTGATTCGTATGCCTGTCGCCAGACGGCTGCGAGTTTCGCGCGCAATGTTGGAAACAGGTGGGAAATGCCGGGATGTTCTGGAAAACCTGCTGCTTTCTCGCTGATTTCCACTTGCCGCCCTTCGCCGATAACGATTTGCACCCGCCGTCGTGGCCGCAGTTTCCGTGGAAGAACCTATGAAAAGCGCAGAAATCCGTGAAGCCTTCCTGAGCTTCTTCGAAGAGAAGGGGCATACCCGTGTCGCTTCCAGCTCCCTGATTCCGGGCAACGACCCGACCCTGCTGTTCACCAACGCGGGGATGAACCAGTTCAAGGACTGCTTCCTTGGCCTGGAAAAGCGCGCCTACACCCGAGCCACCACCAGCCAGAAATGCGTGCGCGCTGGCGGCAAGCACAACGACCTGGAAAACGTCGGCTACACCGCGCGTCACCACACCTTCTTCGAAATGCTGGGCAACTTCAGCTTCGGCGACTATTTCAAGCGTGATGCCATCCATTTCGCTTGGGAGTTCCTCACCGGCGACAAGTGGCTGAAACTGCCGAAAGACAAACTCTGGGTCACTGTCTACGCCACCGATGACGAGGCCTATGACATCTGGACCAAGGAAGTCGGTATTCCCCACGAGCGCATGGTGCGCATCGGTGACAACAAGGGCGCCCCGTACGCCTCGGACAACTTCTGGGCCATGGGCGATACCGGCCCGTGCGGTCCCTGCACCGAGATCTTCTTCGACCACGGCCCCGACATCTGGGGCGGCCCGCCCGGTTCCCCGGAAGAAGACGGCGACCGCTACATCGAGATCTGGAACAACGTGTTCATGCAGTTCAACCGTACGGCTGACGGCGTGATGCATCCGCTGCCGGCCCCGAGCGTGGACACCGGCATGGGCCTGGAGCGCATCAGTGCTGTGCTGCAGCACGTGCACTCGAACTACGAGATCGACCTGTTCCAGAGCCTGCTGAAAGCCTCCGCCGAAGCTGTTGGTTGCGCCAACGACGACGCACCGTCGCTGAAAGTAGTGGCCGACCACATCCGCTCCTGCAGCTTCCTGATCGCCGATGGCGTGCTGCCGTCCAATGAAGGCCGTGGTTATGTGCTGCGTCGCATCATCCGTCGCGCCTGCCGTCACGGTAACAAGTTGGGCGCCAAGGGCAGCTTCTTCCACAAGATCGTTGCCGCCCTGGTTGGCGAGATGGGTGAAGCCTTCCCCGAACTCAAGCAGCAACAGGCGCATATCGAGCGCGTGCTGAAGACCGAAGAAGAGCAGTTCGCCAAGACCCTGGAGCAGGGCCTGCGCATCCTCGAACAGGACCTGGCTGGCCTCTCCGGTACCGTGATCCCGGGCGACGTTGTGTTCAAGTTGTATGACACCTACGGCTTCCCCATGGACCTGACCGGCGATATCGCCCGCGAGCGCGGCCTGACCCTCGACGAGGAAGGTTTCGAGCGCGAAATGGATAAGCAGCGGGAGCTGTCCCGTGCTTCCAGCGCCTTCGGCATGGATTACAACGCGCTGGTCAAAGTCGACGCGGATACCGATTTCACCGGCTATGTCTGCACTCATGGTGACGCCAAGGTCCTCGCTCTGTTCAAGGACGGCCAGGCCGTCGAACAGCTCGCCGAAGGCGAGGAGGGCGTACTGGTCCTCGATCGCACCCCGTTCTATGCCGAGTCCGGTGGCCAGGTGGGTGACTGTGGCTTCATCGCCGGCAGTGGTCTGCGCTTCGACGTTCGTGATACCACCAAGGCCGGGGGCGCATTCCTGCACCACGGCGTGGTCGACCACGGCACCTTGCGTGTGGGCGCTGCCGTCACCGCACAGGTGGACGCTACCGTGCGCCAGGCCACCGCGCTCAACCACTCTGCCACCCACCTGTTGCATGCGGCCCTGCGCCAAGTGCTGGGTGACCATGTGCAGCAGAAAGGCTCCCTGGTGGACAGTCAGCGCCTGCGCTTCGACTTCAGCCACTTCGAGTCGATAAAGCCTGAGCAGTTGAAAGCGCTTGAAGACATCGTTAACGCCGAGATCCGCAAGAACAGCGAAGTCGAGACCGAGGAAACCGATATCGACACAGCCAAGGCCAAAGGCGCCATGGCCCTGTTCGGAGAGAAGTACGGCGATCAGGTTCGCGTACTGACCATGGGTGGCGATTTCTCCGTCGAGCTCTGTGGTGGTACCCACGTGTCCCGCACCGGCGACATCGGCCTGTTCAAGATCACCAGCGAAGGCGGTGTGGCTGCCGGTGTTCGTCGTATCGAAGCAGTGACCGGCGCCGCTGCGCTGGCCTACCTGAACGGTGCCGAAGAACAACTCAAGGAAGCCGCGGGCCTGGTTAAAGGCAGTCGCGACAACCTGCTGGACAAGCTGTCTGCACTGCTGGAGCGCAATCGCCAGCTCGAGAAAGAGCTGGAGCAGCTCAAGGCCAAGGCGGCCAGCGCTGCCGGCGACGATCTGGCGTCTTCCGCTATCGACGTCAAAGGCGTGAAGGTGCTGGCTGCGCGTCTGGACGGACTGGACGGCGATGCGCTGTTGGCGCTGGTCGACCAATTGAAGAACAAGCTCGGCCGCGCGGTGATCCTGCTCGGCGGTGCGCTGGAGGGCAAGGTGACACTGGTCGCCGGCGTCACCCAGGACCTGACCGGCCAACTCAAAGCCGGCGATCTGATGAAGCAGGCCGCGGCAGCGGTTGGCGGCAAGGGCGGTGGTCGCCCTGACATGGCGCGTGGCGGCGGTACCGACGCTGCGGCCCTGGAGCAGGCTCTGGCCCTGGCCGTACCGTTCGTCGAGCAGGGGCTCTAAGGCCCTCCGCCATTGGCCCGCCCCACGCCCGGCGGGCCTTGGCAGTGTTCTGCGTTGATTGTTTAATGGGCGCCCTTCACGGGATTAGGCGGCTTTTGAAATGGCTTTGATCGTACAGAAGTTTGGGGGGACCTCGGTCGGCACTGTCGAACGCATCGAACAGGTGGCCGAGAAGGTGAAGAAGTTCCGCGAAGGCGGCGATGACATCGTGGTCGTGGTTTCCGCAATGAGTGGCGAAACCAACCGCCTGATCGATCTGGCCAAACAGATCAGCGACCAGCCGGTACCGCGTGAACTGGATGTGATGGTTTCCACGGGCGAGCAGGTGACCATTGCGCTGCTGGCCATGGCGCTGATCAAGCGCGGTGTACCGGCAGTTTCCTACACCGGCAACCAGGTGCGCATTCTCACTGACAGTGCCCACAACAAGGCGCGCATCCTGCAGATCGACGACCAGAAGATTCGTGCCGACCTCAAGGCCGGCCGCGTGGTCGTGGTCGCCGGCTTCCAGGGCGTGGATGAGCACGGCAACATCACTACACTTGGTCGTGGCGGTTCCGACACCACCGGCGTGGCGCTGGCCGCGGCGCTGAAGGCCGACGAGTGCCAGATATACACCGATGTAGATGGTGTCTACACCACCGATCCGCGCGTGGTGCCCCAGGCGCGGCGCCTGGACAAGATCACCTTTGAAGAGATGCTGGAAATGGCCAGCCTCGGTTCCAAGGTGCTGCAGATTCGCTCGGTGGAATTCGCCGGCAAATACAATGTCCCGCTGCGCGTGCTGCACAGCTTCCAGGAGGGTCCGGGCACCCTCATTACCCTTGATGAAGAGGAATCCATGGAACAGCCGATCATCTCCGGCATCGCCTTCAATCGCGACGAAGCCAAGCTGACCATCCGTGGCGTGCCGGATATCCCCGGCGTGGCCTTCAAGATCCTGGGCCCGATCAGTGCCGCCAACATCGAAGTGGACATGATCGTGCAGAACGTGGCGCACGATAACACCACCGATTTCACCTTCACTGTTCATCGCAACGACTACCAGAACGCCCAGCGCGTGCTGGAGCAGACCGCCAGCGAAATTGGCGCTCGCGAAGTGATCGGCGACACCAAGATCGCCAAGGTCTCCATTGTCGGTGTCGGCATGCGTTCCCACGCTGGCGTTGCCAGCCGCATGTTCGAAGCCCTGGCCAAGGAAACCATCAACATCCAGATGATCTCTACCTCGGAAATCAAGGTATCTGTGGTCATCGAGGAAAAATACCTGGAGCTGGCGGTCCGTGCTTTGCACACCGCATTCGAGCTCGACGCCCCGACTCGACAGGGCGAATAAGGCAATTTTCAAAAGGCGCGGCTCACCCCGCGCCTTTTGTCGTTTTTGGCTGCTACGGCGGAGCTTTCCTTTTGCCGGGGCTGGTCAATACTTGGGTGTAAGCTCCAGCGGCTTAACCGTGCCGGGGCCGTAACCATTTCTTTTTTTGCAGACTGTTGTCCCGAAACGAATCCGTAAGGAGAAAGGAATGCTGATTCTGACTCGCCGGGTCGGAGAGACCCTGATGGTGGGTGACGATGTCACTGTGACCGTGTTAGGCGTGAAAGGTAATCAGGTGCGCATTGGAGTGAACGCTCCCAAGGAGGTAGCCGTGCACCGCGAGGAAATCTATCAACGCATACAGAAAGAGAAAGACCAAGAACCAAGCCACTAATTTTTCTGCAATTTTTGGCTTTGCAAACGGGGAAAACATGGTTATCATGCGCCCCGTGTTGCGGAGAGGTGGCCGAGTGGCCGAAGGCGCTCCCCTGCTAAGGGAGTACACCTCAAAAGGGTGTCGGGGGTTCGAATCCCCCCTTCTCCGCCATTTTTCGTGTTGTAGGGTGGTTAAAGGCTAGATCGATAAGTTATTGAAACTTCTCGAAAAAGCAGTTGACCGAAGCAAAAAATTCCCTATAATGCGCGCCCACAACGCACTCATAGCTCAGCTGGATAGAGTACCCGGCTACGAACCGGGCGGTCGGAGGTTCGAATCCTCCTGAGTGCGCCATTTTCAAGATATTCGGCTTATGCCGGAATCCTGAAGAAACCAGCGGTGATCTGGTCTAAAAACACCAATTGCGCACTCATAGCTCAGCTGGATAGAGTACCCGGCTACGAACCGGGCGGTCGGAGGTTCGAATCCTCCTGAGTGCGCCATACCGAAAGGGCCTGCAGAAATGCAGGCCCTTTTTTATTGTTTCAACGCCCGCCTTTCACGCAGCCCGCCTCATCGAATTGCACCAGGTGGCGGGGTCCCTTCTTTGGCTGATAGTGATAAAGAAGCCGACCGTTCTTGCCGCTTATGCGATCAGGCTTGCCCAGGGCGCTCTCCACGTCGGCACGGGTCATGCCGCTGCGAATCTGCTTGCGAATGATGGCTTGGCGACGTTCCTGCGGAGAAATCAGGTTTCCGCATCCGTCCTCTCGCTCGCCGACCACTACTATTTCCTGAAGCTGTTCAGAAACTCCCCAGTTCTGAGTCGGAATATTCCTGCTACCCGGTTCTTCCTGTATCGGCTCGTCGCTTAGCAGATTCGGCGTCCGGGTGCGGTGTTGCTCGGCCTGACTGTCCGGTGGGCAACCATGTTGGTTGAAGCTGATGTTCCCGTCGGCGTCGCTGCAACGGTACACGGAAGCCGCGTGCGCCGGCCCGTAGAGGCAGCAGGGTAGGGTGGTGATGAGCAGGATCGAGAGCATTCGCATAGTGCCTTTTCCTTGGCGTGGGCTCTCGAGGGTATCCCGTGATTTTCCGTGTGTGCGCGTGTCCTACAGAGGGTTGCCATCGTCGCAGCAGGGTGAAGGCAATCCCAGCTTTGCGATGCAAGCGATTGTTCTTTCCATGATTTTGTAACGCGTGAGTGGAACGGCGGTGTTATCATTGCGCGGTCAGCCCCGCCGGGGCCTTCGGACAACCATCATGGACTTACCCAGTAGTTACTCAGAATCCCGATTGCACAATCGCGAAATGACTGTCTGACCCCTTCTGGCGTGCTCTGCCACTGGGGGTGGAGCGCGCTATATGACTGAAGTAGAAGCCAAAAAGCCGCAAGAGAGCCTGCAGGACCGCCTGGCCCAGGTTATCGAATTGCTGCATCGCCACAAGCTGGTGGAAGACCTGACCCACCGTCAGGAAGGCCAGCACCGTGACCTCGTCGAGAATCTCGTTCACCGGCAGAACCTTGCCGAGCTGCAACGCAAGTTGGATGAGCTTCACCCGGCCGACATCGCTCACATCCTCGAAGCCCTGCCGCTGAGCGACCGTCTGACGGTCTGGCAGTTGGTCAAGGCCGAGCGTGACGGCGACATCCTCCTCGAAGTATCCGACGCCGTCCGCGAATCGCTGATCGCCGACATGGACGATCACGAGCTGCTCGCCGCCGCCAAGGAAATGGACGCCGACGAGCTGGCCGACCTAGCGCCAGAGCTGCCGCGAGACGTGATCCACGAGCTGATGGAGTCCCTCGATGCCCAGCAACGCGAACGCGTGCGCTCCGTGCTGTCCTACGAGGAGGATCAGGTCGGTGCGCTGATGGACTTCGAGATGGTCACGATCCGCGATGACGTGACCTTGGAAGTGGTTCTGCGCTACTTGCGTCGGCTCAAGGAGCTCCCCGGTCACACCGACAAGCTTTTCGTGGTGGACTACGACGGCATCCTTCAGGGTGTGCTGCCTATAAAGCGTCTGTTGGTGAATGACCCGGACAAGCAGGTGGCCGAGGTGATGGCCACCGACCCGGTGAGCTTCCATCCGGATGAGGACGCTTACGATGCTGCCCAGGCATTCGAACGATACGACCTGGTGTCGGCGCCGGTGGTGGACAAAAACGGCAAGTTGATCGGTCGTCTGACCATCGATGAAATGGTCGACCTGATTCGCGAGGAGAGCGAGACCGAAGTCCTCAACATGGCCGGTCTGCGCGAAGAGGAAGATATCTTCGCCTCGGTCTGGAAGTCAGTGGGCAACCGTTGGGCCTGGCTAGCTGTCAACCTGATCACAGCTTTCATCGCCTCGCGGGTCATCGGCCTGTTCGAGGGCTCCATCGAGAAACTGGTGGCCCTGGCCGCGCTCATGCCCATCGTCGCCGGCATCGGCGGCAATTCGGGCAACCAGACCATTACCATGATTGTGCGCGCCATGGCCCTGGACCAGATGGGTACCGGCAATACGTCGCGCCTGGTACGCAAGGAACTGGGCGTCGCCTTGATCAACGGCCTGGTCTGGGGCGGCGTAATCGGTCTGGTGGCCTACTACCTCTACGGGAGCTGGTCGCTTGGCGTTGTGATGACGGGTGCCATGACCTTGAACTTGCTGCTCGCGGCGCTGATGGGGGTTTTGATCCCCATGACGCTGGTGCGCATGGGACGCGACCCGGCCATGGGGTCCAGTGTGATGATCACGGCCATGACTGACAGCGGTGGCTTCTTCATCTTCCTTGGCCTGGCCACCTTGTTCCTGCTCTGACCTTTCTGTAAACGAAGAAGCCGCCTCAAGAGGGCGGCTTCTTCGTTTCTGGGGAAACGCGGGGTGCAGAGGCTGCTTCGATGCGAAATCGAAGGTATGAAAAAACCGGCAGTTGCCGGCTTCTTCAATCGATGTGGGGTGGTCTCACGACTCTTCGGCCGCCAGCTCCGCATCGTGTGCGATCAGTGCAACCAACGCGTTTTGCTGGCGCCGCGACAGCTGACGGAAACGCTGCAGCAGCTCGCGCTCGTGCAGGGTCAGCTCCGGGCTGTCCAGGCGCAGGGAAACACCTTCATCCAGTGCGCCTTCCTGGAGCATGCTCTGCTCGAGGCGGGCAATGATTTCGGAGTTCATGCTGCGGTGGTGGTTACGAGCGACCAGAGCGATGCGCTCGCGCATACCCTCGGGGAGGCGAACAACGAACTTGTCAGCCGTGCGACTGGAATAGATAGCCTGTTTCATAGGGCGCATACATTCAACCGGTTAGTTCAGGAAAGCGATGCTGGCAATGAGCTGCAGATTGTCACCGGTTTGACTGTCCTTGGCAGCAATTGTTCAACCAGTTTCGCGATTCGAATCGGTATGACCCTTGGGTCAGCAAAACGTTTCCTTGACGTCAATTTGGTGTCGGATTGTGATCAATATAGCGGCTTTTGGCCAGCACTAATTGTCCGAATTGCGAGTGGCTGAACAATTCGCACGCTTCCGATGCGCCTATGGGACTAAGCCGCGTTGATCGCAGTCTTCTCTCCTGCGAGCACCCTGTTACTCGTTGCAGAGAATGAAGGCACTGTGATGCTGTCTAGCCATCATGCTAAAGGGTAGCTGCTGTTGTCTGACCACGCTCAGTGCAAAAGAATTCCTTTGCGCTGTCATAAAAGCGGTTCAAAATTTTCCCTTCGGATTTCTGCTCGCTGGCGGCCACGATCCATAGCCTCAACCCACCCTCTCCAGGTGCCCCCATGACAGGCAGGCTCATTTACCTCATAGGCCCTTCCGGTTCTGGCAAGGACAGCCTGCTCGATGCCGTGCGTGAGGGCTCGGGCAGTCACGGTTGCCGAGTGGCGCGTCGGGTCATTACCCGCTCGGCGGAAGCCAAGGGTGAGCTGGCCGAAGCGGTCAGTCCCGAGGAGTTCGCCCAGCGAGAGGGCCGTGGCGACTTCGCCATGAGCTGGCACGCGAATGGGCTGTCCTACGGAATCCCCCGAGTCATCGACGAATGGCTGGATGCGGGCGACGACGTGCTGCTGAACGGCTCTCGCGGTTACCTGCCTGAAGCGCGTCGGCGCTACCCGCACCTGCTGGCCGTGCTGCTGACTGTAGAGGACGAAGTCCTGCGTAAGCGCCTGCACGCCCGTGGCCGTGAATCGGCGGAAGAGATCGAGGTTCGCCTGGCACGTAACGCCGGTTTTGCCGACACCCTGCTGGCTGGGGAAAACGCCGACCTCTGCCTGCTGGACAATTCCGGTTCCCTCGCCCAGTCCTGCGAGCGTCTGCTAAAGCTCATCGAAGACCATCGCCCCTGCGCCTGGCCCGACTCGGCCTGATTCCTAAGAACCTTCATACGATCTGCTGCGCGTCGGTCCCGCGGCGTTAAAAAACAGGCTCGGACTGCTCATTTACAGCTCGTAATCTCGCGTGCGAGCCCAGTCCGCTTCCTCGCCTGTTTTGATTCGCTGGCGCTCACCCTTTGGGCCAGCCTTCGGCAGTTGCTCCCGTTGGTCGTTGCGCCTTGCATGGCTCTAGCTCCCGAAATCGTAAACAGGCTCTCAATCCAGCGGCAGCTCCGTGGTGCGCTTGACCTCGCTCATGGCGATGTTCGAGTGCGCCTCCAGTACATGAGGGCGTTGCAGCAACTGGTCCCGCAGAAAGCGTTCGTAGCTGGCGATGTCCTTGGCTACCACCTTCAGCAGGTAGTCCGAGCCGCCGGCCATGGTGTAGCACTCCAGCACTTCCGGGTAGCCGACGATGGCTTCCTCGAACTCGGTGAGGTTGTTGCGGCCGTGGGCAGACAGCTTGATGTTGACGAATACCGTGATCGAGAAACCCAGCAGCTTGGGATTGAGCAGGGCGACCTTGCGTTCGATCAGCCCGTCCTCCTGCATGCGGTGGATGCGCCGCCAGCAGGGCGACTGGGACAGCTCCACCTTCTCCGCCACTTCCGCGGCGGACAGGTCAGCGTCATGTTGCAACAGGCGCAGGATCTTACGATCGATGGGGCTCAGCGGGTTCTGCATGAATCTGTCCAGAATCTTGTTTTTGTTGGAAGGATCATGCGCAAGTCTGGCGTTGGAATCCGAAAATAGAAAGAAAAAATCAGCACCGTCCGGTCATATTCTTAGCCACGCGTCCGAGGCAGCGATCCTGCGTCGGGCTGAACAAGAGATGGCACCCACCGTTGCCATCAAGGTCGCCATAAAAACAAAAGGAGCGCCCGCATGTCTCTGGCCGAGATCCGCCTGGATGACAAATACCGCCTCGAAACCGGACACCTGTACCTCACCGGTACCCAGGCACTCACCCGCCTGCCGATGCTGCAGAAGCAACGCGACAAGGCCCATGGCCTGAACACCGCCTGCTTCATCTCCGGCTACCGGGGGTCGCCGCTGGGCAACCTCGACAAGAGCCTCTGGGAAGCCAAGTCCTTCCTCAAGGAAAACCACGTTCACTTCCAACCGGGCGTCAACGAAGAACTGGCCGCAACCGCCTGCTGGGGCAGCCAGCAGACGAGCCTGTTCCCTGGTGCCAAGTACGATGGCGTGTTTTCCATGTGGTACGGCAAGGGGCCAGGTGTGGATCGCTGCGGCGACGTCTTCAAGCACGGCAACTCCGCCGGCGTCTCGGCCCATGGCGGCGTCCTGCTGCTGGCCGGCGACGACCACGGCTGCAAATCCTCCAGTATCGCCAACCAGAGCGAGCATGCCTTCATCGGCGCCTCCATCCCGGTACTGAATCCGGCCAACGTCCAGGAAATCCTCGACTACGGGATTATCGGCTGGGAGCTGTCGCGCTACAGCGGCTGCTGGGTGGCGCTGAAGACCATCGCCGAGAACGTCGACTCTTCCGCCGTGGTGGAAGTAGACCCGCTGCGCGTGGATGTGAAAATTCCGCAAGACTTCGTACTGCCGGAAGACGGTGTTCATATCCGCTGGCCGGACCCGCCCCTGGCGCAGGAAAAGCGCCTGAATATGTACAAGATCTACGCCGCCCGCGCTTTCGCCCGCGCCAACAACCTCAATCAGGTGATGCTCGACTCGCCAACCCCGCGCCTCGGCATCATCACCACCGGCAAGTCCTACCTCGACGTGCGCCAGGCCCTGAATGACCTGGGCCTCGACGAGGAGCTCTGCGCCAAGGTCGGCCTGCGGGTGCTCAAGGTCGGTATGAGCTGGCCGCTGGAGCCCGTCTCCGTCCACGAGTTCGCCCAAGGCCTGGATGAAATCCTGGTGGTGGAAGAGAAGCGCAGCGTCATCGAAGACCAGGTCACCGGCCAGCTCTACAACTGGCCTGTGGACAAGCGCCCGCGCGTGGTGGGCGAGTTCGACGAGGAGGGCACCTCCCTGCTGCCCAACCTCAGCGAACTGACTCCGGCGATGATCGCCCGCGTCATTGCCAAGCGCCTGGCGCCGATCTACTCCAGTGAGCAGATCGAGTCCCGCCTGGCCTTCCTCGCCGCGAAGGAAAAGGCGCTGGCCGAACCCAAGCACACGACCACGCGCACCCCGCATTTCTGCTCCGGCTGCCCGCACAACAGCTCCACCAAGCTGCCGGATGGCAGCCGCGCCCAAGGTGGCATCGGCTGCCACTACATGACCCAGTGGATGGACCGCAACACCGACACCTTCACCCAGATGGGCGGGGAGGGTGCCACCTGGATCGGCCAGGCGCCCTTCACCGACACCTCGCACATCTTCCAGAACCTGGGTGACGGCACTTATTTCCACTCCGGCCAACTGGCCCTGCGTGCGGCCGTGGCCGCCGGGGTCAACATCACCTACAAGATCCTCTACAACGATGCCGTGGCCATGACCGGCGGCCAGCCGATCGACGGCGAGCTGCGCGTCGACCAGCTCAGCCAGCAGGTCTTCGCCGAAGGCGTGAAGCGCATCGCCCTGGTCTCCGACGAGCCGGAGAAGTACCCGACCCGCGCCACCTTCGCGCCCATCGTCACCTTCCACCACCGCCGCGAGCTGGACGCCGTGCAGCGCGAGCTGCGTGAGTTCAAGGGCGTGTCGGTGCTGATCTTCGACCAGACCTGCGCCACCGAGAAGCGCCGCCGCCGCAAGCGCGGCAAGCTGGTCGACCCGGCCAAGCGCGCCTTCATCAACCCGGCTGTGTGCGAAGGTTGCGGCGATTGCAGCGTCAAGTCCAACTGCCTCTCCGTGCTGCCACTGGAAACCGAGCTGGGGCGTAAGCGTCAGATCGATCAGAACGCCTGCAACAAGGATTTCTCCTGCGTCGAAGGCTTCTGCCCGAGCTTCGTCACCGTGCATGGCGGCAGCCTGCGCAAGCCTGAGGCTGCCGGTGCCAAGGCGCTCTTCGTGGCCCTGCCGGAACCGCGTCAGCCGAGCCTGAACCGCCCCTGGAATATTCTCCTGCCCGGCGTCGGCGGCAGCGGCGTAACCACCGTCGGCGCGCTGCTGGGCATGGCCGCACACATTGAAGGCAAGGGCTGCACCGTCCTCGACCAGGCCGGCCTGGCGCAGAAGTTCGGCCCGGTGATCACCCACATCCGCATTGCCGCCAAGCAGGACGACATCTACGCCGTGCGCATCGCCGCCGGTGAAACCGATCTGCTGCTGGGTTGCGACCTGGTTGTGGCCGCCAGCGAAGAGGCCCTGGCCAAGCTCAATGACCGCATCGCCCACGCGGTGGTCAACAGCCATGAGGCTGCCACTGCCGAGTTCACCCGCAACCCCGACGCCCAGGTACCGGGCCAGGCCATGCGCGAGGCACTGGTGGAAGCGGTGGGCGAGGCCAAGACCCATTTCGTCGATGCCACCCGCCTGGCCACCCGCCTGCTGGGCGACAGCATCGCCACCAACCTGTTCATGCTCGGTTACGCCTACCAGCGCGGCCTGGTACCCATTTCCGCTGATGCCATCGATAAAGCCATCGAACTCAACGGCGTGTCGGTCGCCCTCAACCAGCAGGCCTTCCTCTGGGGTCGCCGTGCTGCCCACGACCTGACCGCGGTAGAGAAGCTGGCCAAGCCTGTCGAAGAGGAAGCGCCGCGCTGTGAAACCCTGGAAGAGATCGTCCAGTATCGCGCCGATCACCTGCGTGCCTACCAGGACGCCGCCTACGCCGAGCGTTACCGTGCTCTGGTGGAGCGCGTGCGCAAAGCCGACAGCAGCGAAGACAAGGCCCTGACCCGCGCCGTGGCCCGTTACTACGCGAAGCTGCTGGCCTACAAGGACGAGTACGAAGTGGCGCGCCTCTACAGCGACGCTACCTTCCGCAAGCAACTGGAAGCCCAGTTCCAGGGTGACTACCACCTGGAGTTCCACTTGGCGCCGTCCTGGCTGGCCAAGGCTGACCCGGTCACCGGCGAGCCGCGCAAGCGCCGCTTCGGTCCCTGGATGCTCAAAGCGTTCGGCGTGCTGGCCGGATTCAAGTTCCTCCGTGGCACCGCTTTCGATCCCTTCGGCTACAGCGAGGAGCGCAAGCTCGAGCGCGAGCTGATCGCCGAGTACGAAGCCACCGTCGACTTGCTGATCAAGGAACTGAAGCCGAGCAACTACGCAGCGGCGGTCGCCCTGGCCGAGCTGCCTGAGCAGATCCGTGGCTACGGCCCGGTCAAGGAACGCGCCCTGGCCAAGGTCCGCGAGCAGGAGAAGCAGCTGCGCACCCGCTTCACCGCCAGCGAAATCCAGGTGCTGCACCTGTTCGACCCGGCTGCCTGAACCCACCCACTCCAGCTCACCTCCCTCTTCCGCTTGCGGAGAGGGGGGCGGGCACCCGTTCAATTCGCAATACGTCACCACAGAATCGAGGAACACCCATGTCCGTCTTCACACACGTCGAGTTCGATCATCACGAGCAGGTGGTCTACGGCCACGACAAGGCCTCCGGTCTCAAGGCCATCATCGCCATCCACAACAGCAACCTCGGCCCGGCCCTGGGGGGTTGCCGCATGTGGCCCTACCTGAATGACGAGCAGGCCCTGCGCGACGTGCTGCGCCTGTCCCGTGGCATGACCTACAAGTCCGCCCTGGCCAACCTGCCGCTGGGCGGTGGCAAGGCCGTGATCATCGGCGATCCGCACCGCGACAAGAGCGAGGCGCTGTTCCAGGCCATGGGCGATTTCGTCGATAGCCTGGGTGGCCGCTACATCACCGCTGCCGATTCCGGCACCGGCGTCACCGAGATGCGCATCATGGCCGAGCGCAGCCGCCATGTGGCCGGTGCCGGCACCCGCGAAGCCCTGGGCGGCGGCGTGCGTGACGGTAACCCGTCGCCATCCACCGCCTACGGCACCTTCGTTGGTATCCGTGTGGCGGCGAAGCATCGCCTCGGACGCGATGACCTCTCCGGCCTACGCGTGGCCATCCAGGGCGTCGGCCAAGTCGGCTTCAGCCTGGCGCAGTACCTCAAGGACGCTGGCGCCCAGCTCTGGGTCTGCGATATTCACGACGCCAACGCCCGCCGCGCCGCCGAGCAACTGGGCGCCCAGGTAGTCGGGCAGAACGAGATCTACGGCCTCGATGTGGACGTCTTCGCGCCCTGTGCCATGGGCGGCATCATCAACCTGCAAACCCTCGAAGCCCTGCGTGCCCCCATCATCGCCGGCGCCGCCAACAACCAGCTGGCCGACGCGGGCCTCGCCGAGGAGCTGCGCCGTCGCGGCACCCTCTACGCGCCGGACTACGCCATCAACGCCGGCGGCATCATTGATGTCTGGTACGAGCGCAGCAACGGCAGCGAGGCCGCCCTGCGCCAGCATGTGGAAGGCATCGGCGAGACCCTGCAGGAGATTTTCGTGCGCGCCGACAGCGAAGGCCGCACCACCACTGCGGTGGCCGACCGCCTGGCCGAGGAGCGCTTCGGCCGCTGACGGCAATGCCTTGCGGGACGCCTGTCCCGCAAGGCATGACAAAACGCACGGACGTCGCTAACATGCCGCCCGTCCTCACGACCTCGCCGCCCGGCGGGGTCGCCGCGTCCCAGTAGCTCAATTGGATAGAGCATCCCCCTCCTAAGGGGAAGGTTGGTGGTTCGAACCCACTCTGGGACGCCATTTCCTCGCCGCTCCGGCCGTCGTTTCCTTTCGTTCAACCTTGTGCCTGCAACCATTCCCGCGGACTCGCCCCGGTCTTGCGGCGGAACGCCCGTGCCAGCGCTGAAGGGCTTTCGTAGCCCACTGCGTCCGCCACATGGGGAATTGGCCGGCCATCGCGGAGCAGCTTCTGCGCCAGGCCCACGCGCCAATGCACGAGGTAGTCGGCAGGGGTCTGGCCGGTGACTTCGCGGAAGTGCGCGGCGAAGGCAGCGCGGGACATGTTGGCCGCGCTGGCCAGTTCGGCCACGGTCCAGGGGTGCTTCGGATTTTCATGCATCAGGTTCAGGGCCCTGGACAGGCGCGGGTCGGCCAGGCCCGCCAGCATGCCGGTGGCGAGGCCGCTGTGTGCCAGCAGGTGGCGCAGCAACTGGATCACCAGTAGCTCGAACAGGCGATCCATCACCGCGCGGCGACCGCATTCCTCGCCGAAGGCCTCGGCGAACAGCCAATCCAGGTTGCCCGCCAGCAGCGGCAAGTCCTTCAGCGGCAGCAGCAGATAGTCAGGCAGGGCGCCCGCCAGGGGATTGCCCGAGGCACCGCCGAAGGCCAGGGTGGCGCACACCAGCCGGGTGCCGTCGCGCTCGGCGGACTCCAGGCGATGTGCGTAGGGCCGGGGAAAGAAGGCCAGGGTGGGCTCCTCCAGTTTCCAATGACTGCCGTCCGCCATGTGCAGGTCCGCCCGGCCCCCCTGGAGCAGGTGGACGTGGCCGCTATGGCCTTCCCGGCCGAAGGCTTCCAGGCCGCAGAAAACGCCACTGAAGAAGGTGCCGGCCTGGACGCCGAAGTGCCCCAGCAGGACGGAAAGACGGTCCATAGTCGGACTCCTGTCAAAAACAAAAGTCTGGATGATTGGTTGCAAATTGGCGAGTTCCTGCGTCCAAAGGGGCTGGGTAGGACCCTAGGATGGACGCCGTATCCAACAGGGGATACTCATCTACAGGAGAGTACGCCATGCCCCGTATCGCCATTGCCACCGCAGAAGAAGTCTCCACTGCTGCCCGTCCGCTGCTGGACGGCGTGCAGAAAACGATCGGCTTCGTCCCCAATCTGTTCCAGACCCTCGCTCATGCACCCTCCGTGCTGTCCGGCTACCTGCAGCTTTCCCAGACACTGTCCCGGGGCACCCTGGGTACCCGGGAGCGGGAGCAGATCGCTCTGGCGGTTTCCGAACTCAACGGTTGCGACTACTGTCTGGCCGCCCACGGCTACTTCAGTGCCAAGGCCGGCCTGTCCGACGGCGAGATCCAGGCTGCGAGGGCCGGTGAGCTGGACGCCCTGACTCGCGTCGCCCGCCAGGTGGCCGAGAATCGTGGTGCCCTGGACGACGCTCAACTGGCGGCCGCCCGTGCTGCCGGGATTTCCGACGCCAAGCTGATCGAGGTGGTGGCCCAGATCGCGCTCATGACCCTGACCAACTACCTCAACAACCTCGCCCAGACCGACATGGACTTCCCGCCGGCCCAGTGACCCTCTATCCACGCGGGCAGGTGACTGCCCGCTCGCCAGGAGCTTCGCCATGAACGATGTGATCCTCTACACCACCCGCACGTGCCCCTACTGCGTCGCCGCCAAGTCCCTGCTGCAGCGCAAGGGTGTGCTGGCCACCGAGGTGGATGTCCAGCTCGACCCGGAGCGCTTCCGGGAAATGCTCGAGCGCAGCGGCGGACGTCGCAGCGTGCCGCAGATCTTCATTGGCTCGCACCATGTCGGGGGCTTCGACGACCTGGCGGCGCTGGAGCGGCAAGGGCAGCTCGATCCTTTGCTGGGACGTGACTGATGCGGCTTCAGTCGAAGGCGTACTCCAACGCCAGGCCGGCGTACCAGCTGCGCCCGGCCCCTGTCTCGTAGTAGCGCTGGTTGCCTTCGCCAATGATCACCGAGCCGACGTAGTCGCGGTCGAAGAGGTTGTCGAGCCGCAGGGTCTGGCTAAAGGTCCAGGAGCGCTGGCGCTGCTCCAGGCGCAGATACGCGTTGGCCAGGGCAAAGCCCGGCGCGGCGCGGGCCCGGGCGCTGTCCTCCACCTCCAGGCTGCTGCGCCACTGGCCCTCCAGGCCGGCGTCCAGGCCGCTGCGGGGCGACCAGGCCAGGGTGGCGAAAAGGGTGTGTTCGGCGATGCCCGGCATGCGCTTGCCCGACGGGATGGTTTGCCCGGCGCTGCTGAATGATTCCGTGTAGCGGGCGTCCAGCCAGGTGTAAGCCAGCTCGAGGCGCCAGTCCTGGTGCAGCGGTTGCTCCAGGCCCAACTCCAGGCCTTGGCGGCGGGTCTCGGCGGCGTTCTGGTAGCGGGTGCGTCCGCCCAAGGACGCGGCCACCACCAGTTCGTCCTCGGTGCGGATCTCGAACAGCGCCAGCTCCAGTCGTCCGTCTCGCGGCAGCAGGGCCTTGAGTCCGACTTCCAACTGACGGCTGCTGGCTGGTTGAAGGCCGAAGCCGAACCCTCCATCGGCGCCGGAATAGGACAACTCGTTGAGCGTCGGCGTCTCGAAGCCACGTGCCCAACTGGCGTACAGGTTCAGGTCCGGCGTCAGGGCGTAGGTCAGGCCCAGGCTGGGTGTCGTCTCGCGGTAGGTGACGCTGCCGCTGTCGTCACCATTGGCCAGGTAGTGGTCGTCCACTTCGAACGCCACCTCGTTGTGCCGCAGACCTGCGAGCACCCGGAAATCGCCGCGTTCCCATGAGAGCTGCATGTAGGGCGAGGCGCTGGTCACCTCGTCGCGCTCATCACGGCGCAGCGCACCCTTTACCCCCAGGCTGTCGCCGTTGAAGTTCTCATAGCCCTGCCGATCGTCGCTGGACCGGTCGTAGTCGACGCCCGCAGTAGCGGTGAAACTCCCCTGCTCGGTGTCGAAGGGCTGTATCCAGCGGCTGCCGATGCCCTGGTAGTCGCGTTCGAAGTCGATCACTCCACCGGAATGCCGTGGGTTGGCCTGTACCGCCACCGGGATGGACTGGAACTGGGTTACCCGCCGGGTGCCGCTGTAGAGCGTCGTCTGCCAACTGCCCTCACCGAAGCGGTGTTCCAGGTTGAGGCCGCCTTGGCGCTGATCCACCGTCTTGCGGGTGTTGAACAGCAGGGTATTGGCCGACACCGAGCGAGGGTCCTGGCGATAGGCCTGCCAGGTCAGGCCTTGCGGGTCCTGGGTGCTGTCCTGGCCGAGGTCGCTATAGATCAGCGCCAAGCGCGTATCGGCGTCGGGGCGCAGGGTGAGTTTGGCGAATGTCTTGTCGATCAGCGCGGCGCTGTGGTCACGGTAGCCGTCGGTCTCGAAGTGAGAGCGGTTGACCAAGTAACCGACACGGCCGTCACCGCCTTCCAGGGTCAGCCTTTCCCGCTGGGTCGCCCAGCTCCCCAGGGTGGCACCACCGGACAGGCGCGGCGGACCTTCTCCATCGCGGGAAAACAACTGGATCACGCCGCCGGAATTGCTGCCGTAGGTGGTTGCGAAGGGGCCGCGCAGCACCTCGATATGGTCCAACACGTCGAGGTCGAAACTGGAGGCCTGACCCTGGCCGTCCGGAGTAGTGGCGGGAATACCGTCACTGAGTAGCTTGATGCCGCGCACACCGAAGGCTGAGCGGGCGCCGAAGCCGCGGGAGGAGAGTTGCGGTTCCTGGGCGTAGTTCTGGCGGTTCTGGATGGCCAGGCCGGGCACGCCAGAGAGCTGCTCTGACAGGTTGATGCCCGGTTGTGCCCGTTGCACCGGGTCGACCCGGTCCACCGAGAACGGCAGGTCGAAGGCCGGTGCCTGATAACGGCTGCCACTGATCACTAGCGCGGGGGCTTCCAGCGGTTGCGGATCGGCCGCACTCACCTGCTCGCCACTCAGCAGGCAGAGGAGGGCGGTGTAGCGGGAAACGGTCACAGCATCGGCCATGGCGGGTGTCGTTCTGATGGCTTTTGACAGTCTTTGATCTTTCCTGAAAGTAGCATCGCGCACACGCTGTAGGTTCCACAGGCAGGTCTGTGTCCTGCTTCGCCCATGAGCTCAATCCTGTTGGGCCGTGGCAGACGGAGCCCGGCACAGTCGAAGAACGGTGGTTTGCCGGGCTGCGCTTCGCTTGACGCCAAGCGTCGGGGGGGGCTTCGTCCTCCTTTGCGAATGAATTCGCGCCCACAGCTATCGGAGCTGTCCTGGTGTACGGCTAGAATGCCCGGACTTCCCAGCTCCGAGGTTCCATTGCCATGCTCAGCGCTGAGCTCAAGGCCTTCTACATGGTCGCCCGCCTGGGCAGCATCACCCAGGCGGCGAAGAAGCTCGGCCTCAGCCAGCCCACAGTGACCACCCAGATCCGCAACCTGGAAAGCCAGTACGGCGTCGAGCTGTTCCACCGGGGCGGCCGCCGCCTGACGGTGAGCGAGGAGGGCGCGCGGTTGCAGCCCATGGTCAAGGTGCTGCTTCAGCAGGAGGCCGATATCGAGTTCTTCCTGCGTAACTGCGGGCAGATTCAGGGCACGCTGCGTATCGGCGCCACCGCGCCTTACTACATCCTTGATCTGGTGCGGGTCTTTCGCACTCGCTTTCCGCAGACGGATGTCTCACTGGAGATCGGCAACTCCCAGCAGGTGATCGAATCCCTGGAGGAGTACCGCGTCGACCTCGCCGCCTCCTCGCAAAAGCTGGACGATGCCCGCCTGACCCGCATCGTCCTCGGCAGCGACCCGCTGGTGCTCGCGGTGCACCGTGAACACCCCCTGGCGCGGCGCAAGTCCGTCAGCCTGGAAGATCTCAAGGGCCACTGCCTGCTGATGCGCGAATCCGGCTCCACCACGCGCCAGCTCACCGAAGACATGCTCAGGGATGCCGGCATCTCCATTGGCCCGCTGCTGGAAATCGGCAGTCGCGAATCCATCCGAGAGGCGGTGATCCGCAACCTCGGCATCAGCATCATCGCCCGCCACGAAGTACCGGATAACCCGGAGCTGCGGGTGATCGAGCTCAAGGGCGCGCCGCAGATCGACGAATACCTCTACTGCCTCAAGGAACGGCGCCAGGCCCGCCTGCCGGCGGCTTTCCTGGCGCTGGCGCGGGAAAGTACGGAATAACCACGGATCGGGCCGGACGGCATTCCGCTGAAGCCCCACTTGTCCGAGCGGGACACTCGACGCTGGGCTTCGCCGCGCTCGGACCAACCGGCGGGCCCGGGGCTACGTCGCATGTCCCGTGACCGACCTCGCTCAGATGCCTGCCGCCCTTCGGCATGCCGGCTCGCCCCGCTCGAAGCCTTTCCTGTGGCCTTCCATCCAGCCAGATAGACGTTTCCTACGAGCTCCCGGGGTCTGGCTCCATGGTGCGGCTTTTGGTTCCTGAAATAGCATTCCAGTCCCGTATCCCACCTGGAAATACGGCTGCGATAGCAGTTTCTCCTGCCAAGGATGGCCCATGTGAAATACCCACAGCTAGAACCACTTCGCCCGACCCGGCGCCCCGTAATTCCACGGTGCGACGACGGGCGTCATCCGCACGGCCCGGCCTTGGGCTTCCGTGGTCGCTGTCACCCGACACTCCGGGCCATGCCACGCGCTGCGACCAAGCACACAGCGACTCGTACAAGGAGTACATCCATGTTGTTCAAACGACTCTCCCTCGCCACCCTCGCCACCCTGGTCGCCGTCGCCAGCCAGGCCGCCCTGGCCTCGCCGACCACCAGCATCATCCACTTCAAGGGCTCGGTGCTGGGCAATACCTGCGACATCTCGGTCAATGGCGTGACCACCCCCAACCCGGCGACCGTGATCCTCAACGATGCCCTGGCCGAGCGCCTGGGCAAGGCGGGTGATACCGATGGCAAATCCGCCTTCTCCATCGACCTGAAGAACTGCGCGGGCACCGCGACCAAGGTGCGCGCCAGCTTCAAGGGCGCCAACGGCACCACCATTACCGATGGCCGCCTGGACAACATGGCTGGCGCCGCCGGCGCAGCCAAGAACGTCCAGCTGCAGCTGGAGCAGACCTACGGTGCCAGCGACGGCGTCATCCAGGTGGCTGGCGACCAGAGCGCGCAGCCCTATGCCGATATCACCGCCGGCGCGGCCACCCTGGGTTACGCGGTGCAGTACTACGCCACCGGTGCCGCCACCGAGGGCAAGGTCGAGGGCGCCGTCGAATACACCATCCAATACCAGTAAGGGAGCCAGCGGCCGGGCCAGCACCGGCCGCTTTCCTGCCATGCTTGCCAGGAGCCTCGGCAAGCCACGACAGACCAGCAAGGAGCGCCTTCATGCTGATCAGACGACTTTCCCTGGCGGTGCTGATGGCCGCTGCAAGCCAGGTGGCCCAGGCATCGCCTGCCACTAGCAACCTCCAGTTCGACGGGGCGGTGAAGAGCACCACCTGTACTGTCTCGGTCGACGGCGTGGAAACCCCGAACCCGGCGACCGTGGTCCTCCAGGATGCCCGGGTTGTTCGCCTTGCCAAGGAGGGTGATACCGATGGCAAAACGGGCTTCTCGATCGACCTGAAAAACTGTCCGAACAACAATCGTTTGTTCGTGCGCGCCATGTTCAAGGGCGGCAATGGTACGACCGTCACCAATGGGCGACTGGACAACATGGCGTCATTGAATCCTGCCAAGAACGTCCAGTTGCAGCTCAGGCGTAACTGGTTTTTCACAAATGGGATCATCGATGTGGGGAATGAAAGCTCGACCCCTTCGCTCAGCATCTGGAACGGCGCAGCCACGCTGGACTACACAGCCGAGTACTATGCCACCGGCGCCGCAACCCAAGGCAATCTCGAAGCCGCCACGGAGTTCACTATCCAGTACCACTGACGCGCGAGTGACCAATATCACGAAGAGGTTGGCGACGCCCTTGAGCGTCTGGGCAAGGCCGAAGCAAGGCGAATCCTGAAAGTGATCCAGGATCGAATCATCGAGGGGGCGCCGGACAAACTGGGCAAGCCCCTGGCTGGAAGCTTGGCGGGGTGCCGCCGTATCCGGGTTGGCGATTCCCGCATCGTGTATCGCGTCGACGAGGTTTAGGAGCTCGCCCAACGGCGCGCTTGACTTATTCACCGAGCCCGCTCAGGTCACCTGAGCGGGCTATTTCGTGCATGGCCTGCTCTCGGCAATCTGGTGCCTGGATTAGCCGCGTAGATACAAGGGTGGGCTTTAGCCCACGCGGACGTCCCTCGGTGGGCCAAAGCGGAGCGCCGCCCGGCCCACCTTACGGGCCTCTGAACAAAGCTCCAACACGTGACCCGGACATAGCCTGGGAGCCCGGATGCAATCCGGGAAAGCCCCGACACCCTGCGCCGTCCAGGCCCCGCCGCGCCCCCCGAACGGATGGGGGCCACCCCCTGCCAGCCAAATAGACGCTTCCTACAAGTTCGTGGGGTGCCGTGCCATGGAGCGGAGGTTCGCCCCCGGATATGGTTTTTGCCCCGTGGCAGCCCGCGAGTGAGGCCGCTTTCCATTCGTTCCAGCCAAGGACGGCCCTCCATGAATCACCCGTGCCCCGACCCGCTTCGCTGGCAAGTGCCCGAAGGCCGCCGACCCCTCGGCATGGCTGGGTCATTCCTCGCACCGAATCCATCCAGAGGTCCCATGTTCCGCATTCCATCGTTGCCGAGGCTGCTGCTCGTGCTCGCCGTCATCCTCTCCGGCCCCGCCGCCGAAGCCGCCCTGGTCATCACCGGCACCCGTGTCATCTACCCCGGCGAACAGCAGGAGGTGACGGTGCAACTGAAGAACAACAGCCAGACACCGGTGCTGGCCCAGGCCTGGGTGGACGATGGTGACGAGAACAGCAGCGCGGCCAAGGCCAAGAGCCCCTTCCTGCTGGCCCCGCCGGTGTTCCGCGTCAACCCGCAGAAGGGCCAGAGCGTGCGCCTGCGGCTGCTGGCCAAGGACCTGCCGCAGGATCGAGAGTCGCTGTACTGGTTCAACGTGCTGGAGCTGCCGCCCAAGCCGGACTCCGCCGAGGTCGACGGGCGGAACATGCTGCAGCTGGCCTTCCGCACCCGAATCAAGCTGTTCTACCGCCCCGCCGGCCTGCGCGGCGCGGACGAGGCGCCACAGCAGATACGCTGGCGGCTGGCCGACGCCGGCGACGGCAAGGGCCAGGCCCTGGAAGGGCACAATCCCTCGAAGTTCCACATCTCCTTCAGCGAAGTGGCCCTGGCCGGCCAGAGCCGCACAGCCGTGGGCAGCGGCATGCTTGCGCCCGGGGAGACCCGGCAGTTCCCTTTGCCGGCTGGGGCGCCGCGCCCGCCGGCCGACGCCAAGGTCGAGTTCTCGGTGATCAACGACTTCGGTGGCGCCGTGCCCGTCATCCTGCCGCTCGGCCGCTGAGCCCCGGGAGCGATCATGGACGAACATCGTTCCCCAGGATTCGCCCTGGCCCCGCTCAGTGCGGCTGTGCTGGGCGGCCTGGCACTGATGCCGGGTGCCGCCGTGGCGACCGAGCAGGGCAAGGCGACGGACAAGGTGATCTTCAACGACATCTTCCTCGCGCCGGACGAACGCATCGTCGACCTCAGCCTGTTCAACGAGGAAAACCCCCTGGTGCCCGGCGACTACCGCGCCGATATCCGCCTCAACGGCAAGCTCACGCTGCGCCGCGACGTGCGCGTGGCCCGCGACGCCGCGGGCGAGCCCCTGGTCTGCGTCGACCGGGAGATGCTCGAACAGGTCGGCGTGGACCTCGATGGGCTGGACTCGGCCGCCCGCCTGCTGCTCGACCAGACCGCCCCCTGCGCCGACCTCGCCGCCCTGATCGAGAACGCCAGCGCCACCTTCGACATGGGTGCCCTGCGCCTGGACCTGAGCGTTCCCCAGGCCAGCCTGCGGCGCAACGCCCGGGGCTACGTAAGCCCGGAGCTCTGGGACAGCGGCGTCACCGCCGGGATACTGGGCTACAACCTCAACGCCACCCGCTCGGAGAACCGCTCAGGCAACACCGACTCGCTCTATACCGGGCTCGACAGCGGCATCAACCTGGGCGACTGGCGCGTACGCCACAACGGCTCGCTGACCTGGCAGGACGGCAGTGGGCAGGATTACCAGGCGCTGAACACATACGTGCAACGCGACATCACGGCCCTGAAAAGCCAACTGACCCTGGGCGAGACCTCCAGCAGCGGCGAACTGTTCGACAGCGTGCCCTTCACCGGCGTGCAACTGGCCAGCGACGACCGTATGAAGCCCCACAGTCAGCGCGGCTATGCGCCGGTGATCCAGGGCATCGCCCGAACCAACGCGCGGGTGCAGGTGCGGCAGTTCGGCAACCTGGTGCTGGAAACCACCGTGGCCCCCGGCGCCTTCGTCATCGACGACCTCAATGCCATGGGTTATGGCGGCGACCTGGAGGTCACCGTGCTCGAAGCCGACGGCAGCGAACAGCGCTTTTTCGTGCCCTACGCCTCGGTGGCCCAGTTGCTGCGCCCCGGCGCGCGGCGCTACAACCTGTCCGCCGGGCGGCTGCGCAACGAGAGCCTGAAGGACGAGCCGTACTTCGCCCAGGGCACCCTGCAACAGGGCCTCAGCAATCTGGTCACCGCCTATGGTGGGGCGCAGGCCAGCGAGGACTTCATGGCGCTCATGGCCGGCTCGGCCTACAGCACCGCCGTCGGCGCGCTCGCCATCGACCTGACCCAGGCCCAGGCGCGCCTGGCCAGCGGCGATCGCAACGGCCGGAGCCTGCGCATGACCTACAACAAGAACCTGGCCCAGAGCGGCACCAACATCGCCATCGCCGCCTACCGGTTCTCCACCGAAAACTACATGGACCTGGCTACCGCCGCGCGGATTCGTGACGACGAGCAGCGCGGCTACGCCGCCCGCGCCCTTGGCCGCACGCGCAGTCGCCTCTCCGCCACGGTCAGCCAGGACCTCGGCGACTGGGGGCGGGTGACTTTCAACGGCATCGCCCAGAACTACTGGAACCTGCCCGGCAACGACCTGCAGTACCAGTTCAGCTACGCCCGCCAGATACGTGGCATCGGCCTGTCCGTCACGGGTACCCGCACCACTAGCCGGGATTCCGGCACCGACAACAACCTGCTGCTCAGCCTCAGCGCACCGCTGGATTTCGGTGGCCGCGCCAGCCGGCAGTATGTGTCGGCCTCCTACAGTCGCGGCAGCGATGGCCGCCATAACGAGCGCGCCTCCCTCAGCGGCATCGCCGGCGAAGACAGCCAATACACCTACAGCGTCTCGGGTTCCCGCGACAGCAGCACCCGCAGCGTCAGCCCCTCGGTCAGCGGTCGCTACGCCGCCCCCTACGCCAGCGCCAGCGGCAGCCTGAGCCGGGGCAAGGGTTACAAGAGCGCCTCTCTGGGACTGAGCGGCAGCATCGTCGCCCACCCCCGGGGCATAACCCTGAGCCCGCAGAACGGCGACACCATCGCCGTGGTGGTGGCGCCGGGCGCCAGCGGCGCGCGGCTGACCGGGCGCTCCAACCTGCGCCTGGACCGCTCCGGCCAGGCGGTGCTGCCTTTCTTGCAGCCCTACGAGATGAACGAGGTGGGAATCGACCCGCGCGGCAGCTCCCTGGACGTGGAACTGGCCGAAACCAGCCGCCAGGTGGCGCCCCGCGCCGGCGCCGTGGTGCTGCTGGAGTACGAGACCAGCCGGGGCCGCGCGGTGCTGCTGCGCGCCACCCTGGCCGACGGCACCCCGGTGCCCTTCGGCGCCAACGTGCAGGACGACTACGGGCAGAACATCGGCATGGTCGGCCAGGACGGCCAACTCTACGCCCGCGTCGCCGAAGGCACCGGCTACGCCCAGGTGCGCTGGGGGCAGGGCAGCGAACAACAGTGCCGGGTGACCCTGCCCGAAGCCGCCAACGACCTGGACATGCAGGAGGTCCTGTGCGCCCGCTGATCGACTCGACAAGCAAGGAGCCTTCCATGAAACCCCATCGCCTGCTTACCGCCCTCTGCGCCGGACTGCTGAGCACATTGGCCCTCCTGCCCGATGCCCGGGCCGAGGAAAGTTGCGCCAGCGTTCTCGCCAGGGCGGAGTACCCGCGAGGGCGTGTGGTCGAGTTCCCGTTTCCTTCCTCCTCGGTATCGGCATCGGGCGCGGGCGATATGAAGACGCTGATGTCTCAGGGGTATGAGGTAGGGGATCTGATGAGGCTGCCTGCGGATGCGCCGGGGCCGGTTGCTCTGGTTGCCAGACTGGAGCGCGATTTGCCGCGCGATGGCTACTTGTTCAAGACGGACATTCCCGGTCTCGCCATGGGAGCTCGGTTCAATACTGACTTTATTGACGAACCGGTGCTCTTCACATTGCAGCCAGGGCAGTCGTTGGCTGATGCGGGCAGTTATTCGTCGGCGTGGGTTGATTTTTTCTATGAGGCGTCCAGTGACGGCGCCCTTGCCGAGGGCATTCTGGATATCGGCATGACGCCCGGCATTAAGTTTGAGTGCGCATTGGGCGGTGGGGAGCCTGCGCTGGTCTTGCGTCCCCGCGGCCTCCTGACGGTTGAGCGTCCCACGTGCAAGGTGGTTACGGAGGAGCAGGTGGTGGATTTGGGCGAGCATCCGGAAAGCGCCCTGAAACACGAAGGTAGCGCTACACCTTGGGTCTCATTCGACGTGAGTTTTTCCGGCTGCTCAGGCATCGCTGGCTCGTTGCAGCAGAATTGGGATTCCGCCGGTAAGCTAGTAAGTAGCTACTCGGACCCCTACCGCCCGCGTGTGGAGCCGCAGGGCAATTTCGTTAATCGCTGGTATTACGGGTATGTGCTTGGCGTGGAGGGTGATAGCAGATATCCGGAGTATCAAACCCTCGCGATCAACTTCCGCGGAATGGATAACTGGATAGATGCAGGTCCATCGGCGTTTAGCTTGCGCATGTCTGCGCGGTACCTCCGGCAGAATGTGTTCGAGATAGAGCCTGGGCCGAAGAACGCCAGTCTGGTGCTTATGATCCGGTATGAGTGAGTCTTCTCTCGGACCGCGACTATGACGTGAATGGCCCAATGAAATCCGGGAAAGTCCCGCCACTGTCACCGGATTGCATTCGGGCTTGTTCGGAGCCTTGGGCGGGCTTGCGAAAGAATCGTAGCCTTGTAGGGGCGATTTCAATCGCGAAGCAGGCCTGCCACGAGGCGTCTTGTGTCCGCTGCGAGGCCAATCGCAGATGAATTCGCCCACAGAAAGGCCCGTCCAAGGGCAGGGTGGTCGGGCGGCGTTCCGCTCCAGCCCACCGTCCAGGCCACGCACGGTCACGCGAGAGCGGGTTGCCGCGGCGCTGGGCATCACGTCCGATCCATTGTCGTGAAGCTAGCTTCTCCAGTTCTCCATGATCTGTCCGGGAGGGAGCATTCTGAATACCCACTCCCTGCCTTCCTTCTGCTTGATGAACAGCTTTTTCTCGACAAGCCCATTCAGTGCCGCGGAGGCAGTGTTGTAGGAGCAGCCCAGGTTCTCCCGCACGCTTTGCGCTGAAAAGTGCAGCGCCTTGCCATTCTTTGCCACCTGGAGAATGGTTTTCTGCTTGTCTGAAAGCTTTCCGAACAGCCCGGACTCATAGAGGAATACATTGAACTTCTCGATATCCAGGACGGCTTTCCTGTACTCGTCCATGTAGGCGCGAACCGCTCTTATCACCACTTCGCCTTGATAGTCGACGAAGTAGGTCAGGTCGAGATAGTCGCTTTCGGTATAGAGATAGCTCTTTCCGTATTTGACCGGGGCGGTCTTGAGCAGGGTGCTGATGGCGATGTACCTGAACGCGCCGAAACCATGCTTGAACATGAACCAGTAGAAGAGCGACCTCGCCACTCGCCCGTTTCCATCATGGAATGGATGCTCGAAGCTGATCGTGAAGTGAATGATGATGGCTTTGACCAAGGGATGAATGTACTTGTCGCTGAGGGTCTGGCAGTGGTCGGTGTTGACCCAGTCGACGAACCTTTTCAGCCTCTTCTCCAGGCCATGTGCGGGCGGTGGGGTGTATATCGTGTTCCCCTCGCCATCTTCCACAACGACCGTGTCGTTAGCCCTGAAGGCTCCGGGGCGATATTTATCGTCATCGATCCCCTCCACGCCGGTTTGATGAAGCTCGGCGATCAGGTCCAGGGAAAGCGCTTCGCTCCTGTTCCGCCAGGCAAACTGCATCATCTTGAAATTGCCCAGGATCATTTTCTCATCGGGGGTCCTTGGCTGCCTCTTGCGCTTGAGCATGTCCTTGGCGATTTGCGTGGTGGTGGCGGCGCCTTCCAACTGGCTGCTGCTGATCGCTTCATCTTCGATCAGGTCGTTGAGCAGGTATTCGACATGCTTCTGCTCGCCGATGTTGTTGCGCATCCATTCAAGTGCGGCGTCCGTCGTGTTCCTGTCGCACTCGGATATGGCCTTCTGGATGGTCGGGGTCAGCAGCAGCTTGGCGAGGGCGAGTCCATCCAATTACGGACTGATCACCAATGCTCGGGTGGTAAGCGTCGGGTATGGAAGATGCGCAGGACCTGCAGTCAATCGCCACGCACGCGATAGGGGATGAGGTACGGGTGGTTGGGCATGGTCCATTCGCGAGTGCCGGCAATACGTCCTTCGCGTCCCATGGCAGGGAAGCGCGCCAACTGCTGTATGTCGGCCAGGATGGCCTGGACTACCTGCTGCCTGCGGATTGTCCCGAGCGATTTAGGTGGCTTCTTCGTCCAGGTTCCGCAGCGCCTTGCGCAGCCATTCAATACGCATTGCCGTTCCATTTCTCCAGGATGGCTCGTACTTCTTCGGGAGTGGCGAAGTCGCCTTCATCGGCCTCTTTCACTGCCTGTTGGACTTCGTCGATCTGCCAGCTTTCTCGGCGGATGTATTCGCTCAGAGCCTCCTGGGCGAGCGTGTCGGTGCTGCGGCCGGTCGCTTTTGCCAGTTTCGCCAGGCGGGCGGCGATGTCGTCGGGCAGGTTGAGGGGGGCAACTGACATGGCGGTCTCGATCGGTGGATTGGCAATGCGCTTGAGTGCACACCCTGGCGCAACCCGTGGAGTTCCTCGTCCCGGTGTGTGAGTGCTCCGCTTCTGCAGGCATCCCAAATCCACCAATGCCACTATCGGCATCTTTTCGCCAACCGCCATCTAGCCTTCGCAATCCCTCCCTAGCATCCACCTCGTCGAGCCATGCACCTGTGCATGCCAACCGCTTAACGAGGTACCGCCATGACCCCAGCCAATCAGCACGCCACCCATATGAAGGTGCGTGATATCCACAAGCGCTTCGGCCATTTCACCGCACTTGGCGGGGTTTCGCTGGATATCGCCGAAGGCGAACTGGTCTGCCTGCTGGGGCCGTCCGGCTGCGGCAAGACCACGCTGCTGCGCTGCATTGCCGGCCTGGAACAGCAGGACAGCGGCACGCTGCACATGGGCTCGCGGGATATCTCGCGCCTGCCGCCCCAGGCCCGTGACTACGGCATCCTGTTTCAGTCCTATGCGCTGTTCCCGAACCTGACGGTGGAGCAGAACATCGCCTATGGTCTGTCCGGCAGCCGCCGCGAGCAGGTCCGCGCCCGTGTCGTCGAGATGCTGGAGTTGGTAGGGCTGGCCGGCAGCGAGAAGAAGTTCCCCGGCCAGCTTTCCGGTGGCCAGCAGCAGCGCGTGGCCTTGGCCCGTGCCCTGGCGCCGGCGCCGTCCCTGTTGCTGCTGGACGAACCCATGTCGGCGCTGGACGCCCGTGTCCGCGAACACCTTTGCACCGAGCTGCGCCAGCTGCAGAAGCGCCTCGGCATCACCACCCTGATGGTCACCCACAATCAGGACGAGGCCATGCTGATGGCCGACCGTATCGCGGTGATGAACCAGGGTCGCGTCGAGCAGTACGCCACGCCCCAGGACATCTACCGCCAGCCGGCCACGCCCTTCGTCGCCGAGTTCGTCGGCCAGGGCAACTGGCTGCCTTTCGAGTCCCGCCAGAACGGTCATGCGCGTGTCGGCAGCCTCGATCTGCGCCTGCCCGAGTCGACCAACGGTGCCGCCAGCGGGCGCCTGTTCTGCCGGCCGGAAGCCATCGCCATCAACCCCTCCGAGCAGCAGGACAACCGTTTCCGCGCCCAGGTTCGGGAGATCACTTTCCTCGGCAACCGCTGCCGCATGAGCTTCGAGCTGGAGCAACTGCCGGGCCATCCCCTGCTGGCCGAGCTGGCCCCTGAAAGCCTGCCGCGCCTGGGCACGTCGGATATCTGGGTGGCCTTGCCCGCCCGCAGCCTGCAGGTGTTCGCCTGAGATGGACGCCGTGATCAAGCTGGAAAAATGTCGTGCCAAGGGCTCCCTTCGCGCCGAGCTGGGCGACCGACTCTTCGTGGCGGGTGGCAAGTACCTACTGCTGGGCTTTTTGACCCTCGCCGTGCTGCTGCCGCTGCTGGCCATTTTCTGGCGTGGCTTCAGCGGCGAAGCGGGGCAGGGCGGCGGCTTCGCGGCAGCCCGTGAGCTGTTCGCCAGCGCCAACTTCCACTGGTTGCTGGGCAACAGCCTGAAGGTGTCCCTCAGTGTGGCCGCCATCGTGGTGCCCACCGCCTACCTGTTCGCCTACGCCCTGCAACGCACGCTGATTCCGGCCAAGGGCCTGTGGCGTGGCATCTCCCTGCTGCCGTTGCTGGCGCCGTCGATGCTGCCGGGCATCGCGTTGATCTACCTGTTCGGCAACCAGGGCCTGTTGCGCGACTGGCTGCCGGACAACATCTACGGCTTCTGGGGCATCGTTCTTGGTGAAGCCATCTACACCTTCCCCCATGCGTTGATGGTGCTGCTCTCGGCCCTGGGCATGGCGGATGCGCGCTTGTTCGACGCCGCCGCCAGCATGGGTGCCGGTCCCTGGAAGGCCTTCCGCAGCATCACTTGGCCTGCCACTCGCCAAGCCGTGTTTGCCGCCTTCTGCCTGGTGTTCACCCTGACCATTACTGACTTCGGTGTGCCCGTGGTCGTCGGTGGCGACTATCAGGTGTTGGCGCTGGAGGCCTACAAGGCCGTCGTCGGTCAGCAGCAGTTCGGCCGTGGAGCGCTGATCGGCATGGTGCTGTTGCTGCCGGCACTGCTCAGTTTCGGCGTCGATGCCTGGCTGCGTCGTCGTCAGGGCGAGGCCATGAGCGGTCGTGCCCAGGTCTTTCACCCGGCGCCGTCGCGGGGGCGTGATGCCTGCTTCCTGGCCTTGGTGCTGGTGGTTTGCGCCATCCTCCTGCTGGTGCTGGGCATGGCGGTGTATTCGTCCCTGGTGAAGTTCTGGCCCTACAACCTGTCGCTGTCCCTGCGTCATTACGCCTTCGAGGAAACCGCAGGCGGCGGATGGCTGGCCTACCGCAACAGCCTTACCCTGGCCACCTGCACGGCAATTTTCGGCAGCGCGCTGATCTTCACCGGCGCCTACCTGATGGAGAAAACCCGTGGCCAGCAGTGGCTGAACCAGTCGCTGCGCTTCCTGAGCTTCGTGCCAATGGCCGTCCCCGGCCTGGTGCTCGGCCTCGGTTACGTGTTCTTTTTCAACCTGCCGGGCAACCCGCTGCATGCCCTCTACGGCAGCATGGCCTTGTTGGTGATCTGCTCCATCGCGCACTTCCTCACCACAGCGCAGATGACCGCCACCACCGCGTTGCGTCAGCTGGATGGCGAGTTCGAAGCCGCCGCGCTGTCGCTCAAGGCCCCGCTCTGGCGCCACTACCTGCGGGTGTCGGTGCCGATCTGCCTGCCGGCGCTGCTGGACATCATCCGCTACCTGTTCGTTTCGGCCATGACCACGGTGTCCGCCGCGATCTTCCTCTACAGCCCGGACAGCATCCTCGCCGCCGTGGCGGTGCTGAACATGGACGACGCCGGCAACGTCGGCGGCGCGGCCGCCATGTCCACCCTGATCCTGCTCACCTCGGCTGCCGTATCCCTGCTGCTGGCCTGGACCTCGCGCGGCTTGCTACGCCGGTCCCAGGCCTGGCGCCAGGGCGCGCCGGCCACCGCCTGAACAACCACAACCGCAAGCCAATCCCGACAAGGAGCTTTCCATGTTCAAACGCCTCGCTCTCGCCGCCGCCGTGATGGCCGGCTTCAGCCTCCAGGCCCAGGCCGCTACCACGCTTACCGTCTACACCGCCCTGGAAGCCGAACAGCTGTCCGCCTACAAGAAGGCCTTCGAAGCGCAGAACCCGGATATCGAGATCAAGTGGGTGCGCGACTCCACCGGCATCATCACCGCCAAGCTGCTGGCCGAGAAGGATCGCCCGCAAGCCGACGCCGTCTGGGGCCTGGCCGCCTCCAGCCTGGCCATCCTCGATGCGCAGGGCATGCTGGAGACGTACGCGCCCAAGCACCTGGAAACCATCGGCGCCAACTACCGCGACGCCGCCAACCCGCCGGCCTGGGTGGGCATGGATGTCTGGGCCGCCACGATCTGCTTCAACACCGTGGAAGCCGAGAAGCAGGGTCTGACCAAGCCGGTGAGCTGGGAAGACCTGACCAAGCCCGAGTACAAGGGCAAGATCGTGATGCCCAACCCGGCGTCCTCCGGCACTGGCTTCCTCGATGTCAGCGCCTGGCTGCAAACCTTCGGTGAGAAGCAGGGCTGGGCCTACATGGATCGCCTGCACCAGAACATCGGTCAGTACGTCCACTCCGGCTCCAAACCGTGCAAGCTGGCCGCCGCCGGCGAGTTCCCCATCGGCATTTCCTTCGAATACCCCGCCGTGCAGCTGAAGCGCCAGGGCGCGCCGCTGGACATCGTCCTGCCGAAGGAAGGCCTGGGTTGGGAAATCGAAGCCACTGGCATCGTCAAAGGCACTGACCAACTGGAAGCAGCGAAGAAACTCGCCGACTTCTCCGCCAGCCCGGCGGCCATGGAGCTGTACAAGGAGAACTTCGCCGTGCTCGCCGCCCCCGGCATCGCCAAGCCGCAGACCGAACTGCCGGCCGACTACGAGCAGCGCCTGATCAAGAACGACTTCGCCTGGGCCTCGCAGAACCGCGACCAGATCCTGGCCGAATGGCGCAAACGTTACGACGGCAAGTCCGAGAAGTTGCCGCAGTAATACACAAGCCTGGCCTCATGCACGGTTAGCCCCTCTCCCTCTGGGAGAGGGGTTGGGGTGAGGGATGCCAGGCCCCGCTCGATTTCAAGGAGTCACCCATGCCCTTGCAAGACACCGATATCGCCATCGTCGGCGCCGGCATCCTCGGCCTTTCCCACGCCTACGCCGCCGCCCGGCGCGGTCTGCGCGTCAGCGTCTTCGAACGCAGCGCCACACCGCTGGGCGCCTCGGTGCGCAACTTCGGTCAGGCCCTGGTCACTGGCCAGCCGCCTGGCCCCATGCATGCCTTGGCCCGTGACAGCCGTGAAATCTGGGCCGGCTGGGCCGAAGGCGCCGGCTTCCAGATACGCCGCAACGGCTCCCTGTTGTTCGCCCGCACCCGCGCCGAGGAAGAGCTGCTGGAAGCCTTCTGCGAAGTGCGCGCGCCGGAACACGGCTACCGCGTCGAATTGCTGCATGGCGAGCGCCTGCACGACCTCTACCAGGGGCAGTTCAGCCACCACCGCGCGGCATTGCTCGGCCTGGACGACCAGCAGATCTATTCCCGCGAGGCCATTCCCGCGCTGGTGGACTACTTGCGCCGCGAGCATGGCGTCGAATTCCATTTCTCCACCCTGGTGCGCGAGGTCGAACCGGGGGTTATCCACAGCACCCAGGGCAGTTGCCGCGCGGAGCAGATCGTCATCTGCTCGGGGCACGACTACCAGACGCTGCTGGCTGAACAGATCGCGCCGCTGCAACCCCAGGTGTGCCGCCTGCAGATGCTGCGGGTGCGCCCGGAGCACGACTTCGGCCTGAACCAGGCGGTGCTCACCGGCCTCAGCTGCGTGCACTACGGCGCCTTCGCCGACCTGCCGGAAGCCGAGGCCATTCGCGAGCAGATCCAGAACGAACAGCCGGAACTGGAAGAGCACGGCATTCACCTGCTGGTGAGCCCGACGCCCTACGGTGAGCTGATCGTCGGTGACTCCCACCACTACGGCAGCGACGCCTCGCCCTTCAACGCCGAAGCCGTGGACGACATCATGCTGGAACTGGCCGAGCACACCCTGGGCACCCGTCTGCAGGTAGTGGAGCGCTGGCAGGGCGTATACGGCGCGCGTGGACCGGGGCCCTTCTCGGTGCTCAAGGCAGCGCCCGGGGTGACCGCCGTGCTGATGCACAGCGGCGTGGGCATGAGCGTCGGACCGGCGCTGGGCGAGCGGACCATGGCGGGGTTGCTGGGCTGATTCGGGTAGCGAATGGCCATGTCTCTGTGGGGGCGAATGAATTCGCCCCCACAGAGAAGCGTGCCCCACGTGGGCGCTTCTCAATCCAGCCGCTTGTGCACCCGCATCACCGCAACGGTGAGCATCACCAGGGTGAACACCAGCAGCACCACCAGCTCCAGCCAGAGGTCGGCCAGGCCGGCACCGCGCAGCATGATGCCGCGGGTCAGGCGCAGGAAGTGGGTGAGCGGCAGGATTTCGGCGATCCACTGCGCCGCCTTCGGCATGCCGGCGAAGGGAAACATGAAGCCGGACAGCAGGATCTGCGGCAGGAAGGTGAAGAAGGCCATTTGCATAGCCTGGAACTGGCTCTGCGCCAGGGTGGAAATGAACACCCCCAGGGTCAGGCTGGCGAAGATGAACACCAGCGACGCGCCGTAAAGCTCCAGCAGCGAACCGCGTACCGGCACGTCGAACAGCCACAGCCCCACCAGCAGGATCACCGTCACTTGCACCACGCCGATGCCGACGAAGGGCAGCACCTTGCCCAGGGTCAGTTCCCAGGGTGACAGCGGCGTGGTGATCAGCAGTTCCATGTTGCCGCGTTCCCGTTCGCGCACCAGGGCGATGGCGGTGAACAGCACCATGGTCATGGTGAGGATCACGCCGATCAACCCAGGCACGGTGTTCAGCGGCGCCAGGCGTTCGGGGTTGTAGAAATTCACCACTTGCACGCCCGTGAGGCTGGGCCAGCCGGGCAGCGGGTAGGCGGCGAGTTGTCGCGCGGAGGCCTGCACCACCTGGTCGGAGCCATCCACCACCAGTTGCAGTGGCGGGCGGTCCTTGCGTTGCAGGCGGGCCTCAAAATCGGGCGGGACCACCAGGGCGGCGCTGATGCTGCCATCGCGCAGCAGCGCGTCCAGCTGTTGCGGGCTGCTGAGCTTGTAGCGGAAGTCCAGCACCTGGCTGGCGCCGAGTTCGGCCACCACTTCGCGGGAGCGGGCAGTGTCGGCCTGGTCCAGCACGGCCGCGTGCAGGCCGCGCACGTCCATGTTGATGGCGTAGCCGAAGAGCACCAGTTGCATGATGGGAATGCCGACGATCATGGCGAAGGTGAGCCGGTCGCGGCGCAGCTGGCGCAGTTCCTTGAGGACGATGGCTCCCAGGCGGCGCAGGTTCATGACGGCGCTCCGGCTCGTTCCAGCGGGCGGTGGGTGACAGCGACGAAGACGTCTTCGAGGTTGGCTTCGGTGGGGGTCACCTCGGCTTCGATGCCTGCGGCAGCGAGGCGCTGGGCGATGCGCTCCTGGGCATCTTCCACGGCACTGAGCACCCGCAGCGAGGCGCCGATCTGGGCCATGGCGATGACCTCTTCGGCACCTTGCAGGCAACGCTGGGCCCGGCGTGGCTGGGCGCATTCCACCAGCATCGGCCGGCCGGGCAGGGAGGCCATCAGTTCCGCCGGGCTGCCGTCGGCCACCAGGCGGCCGGCGTCGAGAATGCCCAGGCGGGTGCAGCGCTCGGCTTCGTCCATGTAATGGGTGGAGACCAACAGGGTGGTGCCGGCTTCGGCCAGCTCGAACAGCGAATCCCAGAATTCCCGGCGCGACTGTGGGTCCACCGCGCTGGTGGGTTCGTCGAGCAGCAGCAGGTCGGGCTTGTGCAATACGGCGCCGGCCAGGGCCAGGCGTTGCTTCTGGCCGCCGCTCATGGTTCCGGCGAGTTGCTTGCGGCGGTCCGCCAGCCAATAGCGTTCCAGCAGTTCGTCGATGCGCTGGCGCGCTTCGCGGCGGTCCAATCCCTGGACGGTGGCGAGGAACTCCAGGTTCTCGCCCACCGTCAGGTCTTCGTAGAGGGAGAATTTCTGGGTCATGTAGCCGATGCGCCGCTTCAGTTCTTCGGCGTCCTGGGGGATGCGGCAGCCGAGCACTTCAATCTCGCCGGCGCTGGGCAGCAGCAGGCCGCAGAGCATGCGGATGGTGGTGGACTTGCCGCAGCCATTGGGGCCGAGAAAGCCGAACACTTCGGCGCGGTTGACGTGCAGGTTCAGTCCGTCGACGGCCGTGAGCTGACCGAAGCGCTTGGTCAGGCCTCTGGCGCGGATCACTGCTTCATGGTTGTTCATGGCTGACTCGCTCTGCCTGCACCGGCAGGCCCGCGGGCAGCTTGCGTGCCGCGTCCCCCTGCAATACCAGTTCAGCGCGATAGACCAGGCGGCTGGCATCCTCGCCGGTCAGCGCGAAGTAAGGGGTGAAACTCGATTCGCTGGCGATACTGCGCACGGTGGCGTCGAAGGGTTCGGCCACGCCTTCCACCTTCACCTTGAGCGCATCGCCGATGGCGATCTGCGGGCGCACGGAGGCCGGCACATAGACCCGGGCATAGGGCGAGTCGCCCACCAGCAGGCTGACCAGTTCGGCGTTCACGGGGGGCTGGTCACCGGGCTTGAAGGGCAGGGCGTCCACCCGGCCAGCACGGGGTGCACGCAGGCTGAGGTGCTCGCGGGTGACCTGCAGTTGCGCCAGGCGGCCCTGGGCGGCCTGGAGCAGGGCGGTGGCCTGCTCGATCTGTTCCGGGCGGGTGCCGTTGGTGAGCTCGCGCAGTTGGGCGTCGGCGTTGTTCACCGCGGCGAGGGCCTGGTCGCGTGCGGCGCGGGCGCGGTCCAGTTCGGCGATGGCCACCTGGCGGCGTTGGTAAAGGGTCGAGATGCGTTGAAAGTTGCGCTCGGTATCGGTCAGCTCCGCGCGGCTGCGGGTGAGGGTGGCGCGGGCGGCGTCCATGGTTTCGCTGCGCGCACCGTTGGTGAGTTCGTCCAGTCGCGCCTTTGCCTGGCCGACATCGCCCTCGGCTTCCTTGAGCCGAGCGTCGAGGCGGCGGGGGTCGAGTTCCAGCAGCAGTTGGCCTTCCTGCACCCGGTCACCTTCGACTACGCGCCAGGCAAGGATGGTTTCCGAGGCTTCGGCGGGCAGGCCGATGCGGTCCCATTCCAGGGTGCCGAGCAAGGGTTCTCGGGCGGGGTCTTCACAGCCGCTGAGCAACACGAAGGCCATCAGGCAAGGAAGCAAGCATTTCATGGCTTCACCTCCAGGCCACGTTCGAGCAGGGCAAGGATGTGCTTCACCATGGCTTCGTCGCCCAGCTCCGGGCTGGCGAAAATGCCGCGCCAGATCTGTCCGGCGGCGTAGGGCAGCATCACCAGGCCGACCAGCGAGACCACCAGCAGGCGGGGGTCGATATCGGGGTTGAGGTGGCCGCCCGCCTGGGCCTTGGCAAAGCGTTCGGCCAGCAGCATGGGCACCATGGGGGCGAAACGGGACGTGAGCATTTCGCGCAGAGCGCCGCCTTCGCAGAGTATTTCGCGTACCCAGAGCGGCGGCAGCCAGGGGTTCCTGCGGAGGTTGGCGCTCATGCCGCGAACGAAGGCACCGACCAGTTCCAGTGGATCATCGCCAACCTGCTGCAGGCGTTCGGCCATGCCCTGGAACAGGGGCAACAGGCGTTCTTCCACCACGGCATCCACCAGGCGTTCCTTGTTGCCGAAGTAGTAGTTGACCAGGGCAGGCGTCACCCCAGCCTGCTGGGCGATGCCACGCAGGCTGGCCGCGTGGATGCCGATATGGGCGAAGGCGTCGGTGGCAGCGTTCAGCAGGCGTTCGCGCTGGAACTGGGAATCGCCTGTGGGGCGACCGGGGGAGCGGGGGCGGGTCACGGTAACTTTCTCCGGACAAGTGAAGATGTTTTATTTAAATATGCATTTAATTAATTAACAACGAGAAGCCGACGAATGCACAGGCGGATCTGGACGACATACAGATAGCAAGCTAATAATAAGTTTTGTATATAGCCCGTCGGTTCCGACGGGCTATCTTCATTACCTATTTGAACCACCTTTGGACCTTGCCTGTGCGCGATACCCTGCGTGCGTTCCTGGCGCCTGATATCCCGGCGCTGCAATTCGCGATCAAGACCCTGCTGGGCGGCGCCATAGCGCTCTGGTGCGCATTCCGCTTCGACCTGCAGCAGCCGCAGTGGGCGTTGATGACCGCCTTCATCGTCGCCCAGCCGCTGTCGGGCATGGTGGTGCAGAAGGGCCTGGCGCGATTGCTCGGCACCCTGGTGGGCACCGTGATGTCGGTAACGATTGTCGGTCTGTTCGCCCAGACGCCCTGGTTGTTCCTGCTGGCACTGGCGACCTGGCTGGGCATCTGTACTGCCGCCTCGACCATGATGCGCAGCGCCTGGTCTTATTCTTTCGTGCTGGCCGGCTACACGGTCGCCATCATCGGCCTGCCCGCCATCGCTCATCCGCTGACGGTGTTCGACCAGGCGGTGGCGCGCTCGACGGAGATCTGCCTTGGGATCATCTGCGCCACGGCCACCAGTGCGTTGCTATGGCCGCAGCGGGTCGAGCGCCAGTTGGCCCGCCAGGCGCGGGATGCCTGGCAGTGCGGCATCCAGGCGGCGATTTCTGCCCTGAAGGGCGAGCGTCAGGAGCGCCAGGGCCTGCTCGGTGTGCTGGGACGCATCGTGGCTGTCGACGCCCAACGCGAGCACGCCTGGTTCGAGGGCCACCGCGGCCGCCAGCGCGCGGCGGCCCTGCAGGTGCTCAGCCGCGACCTGCTCAGCCTGTTGCGCTTGGCCCGTGGTGTCGCCCGTCAGTGGCGGCAACTGAGTGAAGGCGAAGCGGAAAGCTTGCGGCCTTGGCTGGAAGAAGTGGAGATGGCCCTGGCCGAGCCGGATGTGGCCTGGCTGGATGATGTTCGCCAACGCCTGCTGCACCTGTCGGAGGACGAGTCATATTCCACTGTCCAGCAATACTGCCTGGGGCGCATGGCGGTGGTGATGCGCCAGGCCGCCGAGGCGGTGGCTGCCATGTACGCGGTGGAGCGGGGCGACGCACCGGCGGACGCTCCGCCGCCATTGTCGACCCATCGTGATATCCAGACCGCCACCATCTACGGACTGCGCAGTGCCCTGGCTTTCCTCGGTCTGTCGGCATTCTGGCTGGCCACTGCCTGGACCTCGGCGGTCGGGGCGTTGACCCTGACCTGCGTGATCTGCGGCTTGTTCGCCAGCCGCGAGAACGCCGAGCAGATAGGTATGCTTTTTTTGCGCGGGATCGTTTACGCACTGCCGGTGGCCTTTGTCGTTGGCCAGGTACTCCTGCCCCAGCTCAGTGGTTTCCCGATGCTCTGCATGGCGCTGGGCGTGCCGCTGTTCTTCGGCGCGCTGGGTATGGCCAAGCCGGCTCTGGGCGCTACGGCTACGTCCTTCTGCCTGCATTTCATTGTGCTCTGCGCGCCACAGAACCTCATGCGCTTCGACGTCGGGCTGTTCTTCAACGAGGCGGTTTCCATGTTGCTGGGGGTGGGCTTCGCGGTGGTCGCGTTCCGCCTGATTCCGCTGCGCAATCCCATGTGGCATGGCCGGCGCCTGCTCAAGGCGTCGCTCGCCGATCTGGCGCGCCTGACCGGCGTGCGGCTGGCCGGTGCGGAGAACTGGTTCGGTGGGCGCATGGCCGACCGCCTGCTGCAACTGGCGCGACTCTACCCGGTGCTGCCGGAGCAGAGCCGTAGTCGCTGGGACGACGGCATTGCCAGCCTGGACCTGGGCGACGAATTGCTGCATCTGCGGCGTTGCCTGGCAGCTGCCGACAGGCCGCTCGGGGAGTCGGAGGACCGCTTCCTGCGCAAGCTAGAGCGCATCCTGCTGCAAGGTCCGGCACCCGGTCGCGCCCAGCTCCTCGATGAGCCCGCAAGGGAGTTGTTGGAGGCTTTACGCGGCGCGGGGCGGAGCATCGACCGTCGTCTGGCCCAGGCAGCATTGCTGCAGTTGCAGCAGAGCTGGCGGCAATGGTGTGAACAACAGGAGGCGAGCCATGGGCTTGCGTGAATGGTCCCTGGGCGGCGTGCTGCTCAGTCCCTTTCTGCTTTATGCGTTGCTGGCGCTGCTGGTGACCGGCGTGCTGCGCATCGGCCTGGCGCGAGTCGGGTTGGCGCGCTGGATCTGGCACGAAGCGCTGTTCGATTGTGCCCTGTATGTCTGTGTGCTGGCCGCGCTGGTTGCGCTGACCGGGCACTGGTAGAGGAGAAAAAGATGCGTTCCATGCTGCGTGTGCTGATAACTCTTTCCCTGGTCGTGGTGGCCCTGGTGGCCGGCTATGGCCTCTGGCAGCACTACATGCTTGCACCCTGGACCCGGGACGCGCGGGTCCGCGCCGACGTGGTGGTGATATCGCCGGATGTGTCCGGCTGGGTGATGGACCTCAAGGTTCAGGACAACCAGCAGGTGAAGGCGGGTGACTTGCTGCTTACCGTTGACCGCGAGCGCTATGTGGCGGCGATGGAAAAGGCCCGCGCCGTGGCCGATACGCGTCAACACCAGTTGCGCCTTCGCGAGCACGAGGCCTCCCGCCGCCAGCACCTCGGCCCCCAGGCCATCAGCGCGGAGCTGCGTGAGAACGCCCTGATCACGGCTGAGGTCGCCCGTGCCGAATTCCGCGAGGCCCAGGCTGAACTCAAGGTGGCCGAACTGAACCTCGCCCGCAGCGAACTGCGCGCGCCGCGCAACGGGCAGGTGACCAACTTGCGCCTCGCCCAGGGCAACTACGTGAGTGCCGGTCAGCCGGTCATGGCGCTGGTGGACGACGGCTCGTTCTATGTCCAGGCCTACTTCGAGGAAACCAAGCTGCCGCGCATCAAGGTCGGCGCACCAGTGAAGGTCTGGCTGATGAGTGCCGGCGAACCGCTCGCCGGCAAGGTGGAAAGCATCAGCCGTGGGATCACCGACCGCAATGCGATTCCGGATACCCAGCTGCTGGCCAATGTCGAACCGACCTTCAACTGGGTGCGCCTGGCCCAGCGGATTCCAGTGCGGATCAAACTGGACAAGGTGCCGGAGGACGTGATCCTGAGCGCCGGGATGACGGCCAGTGTGACGGTGGAGGAGTAGGGCAGGCCTTCGGCCTGCTTGGCGAATGAATTCGCCCCCACAGGTGCGGTAACTCAGCGCCAAAAAAAAAGCCCGGATCGAGTCCGGGCTTTTCCATATCCAGCGCAACCTCAACCGATGGTGATCGGCGGCAGCTCTGGTAGCTCCACCGACAGCTGCTGTTTGGGCGCCAGCACTTCGGCTTCGCCATCGACCACCTGTTCAGCGTTCTGGTTGAACACGCGGGTGGCGATGCGCACGCGGTTCTTCGGCAGTTTCTCGAGGATCTCCAGCTCCACGGTCAGGCTGTCGCCCAGCTTCACCGGGCGGGTGAACTTGAGCTGCTGGCCAAGGTAGATGCTGCCCGGGCCAGGCATTTCGCAGGCGATGGCGGCGCTGATCAGGGCGCCGGTGAACATGCCGTGGGCGATGCGCTCCTTGAACATCGTGGTCGCTGCATAGGCCGCGTCCAGGTGCACCGGATTGCGGTCGCCGGAAACGGCGGCGAACAGCTGGATGTGACGCTCTTCGACGGTGGTGGAGAAGGTGGCTTTCTGGCCGACCTCCAGGGCATCGTAGGTGAAGTTGGTTACCTGGCTCATGCGGTCTCCTTGGCTTGCGTTTGGTTGGGCCGACTGTGGGCAAGGGTCTGCTCCAGCCAGTCGATCAAGTCGCTGGTCACCTCGTCGCGGTTGCTCTCGTTGAGCAACTCGTGGCGGGCGCCGGGGTAAATGTTCAACTGCACGTTCCTGAGGCCGGCCCGGCGCAAGGCCGCGGCCAGATCCTGCAGGCGCCGGCCTTCGCTGACCGGGTCGCGTTCACCGCCTATCACCAGCATCGGCAGGTCGGGGTCGATCTGCGCCAGGTGCTTCGGCGGGGTGATGTTCTGAAGCCCGCCGAGCAGGTCGAGCCACAACTGGTTGGTGCAGCGGAAGCCGCAGAGCGGATCGTTGACGTATTTGTCCACTTCCTGCGGGTCGCGGCTGAGCCAGTCGAAGGCCGTACGGTTGGGCTTGAAGGCCTTGTTGAAGGAGCCGAAGGAGAGTAACTCCATCAGCGGGCTACGGCCTTCCTTGCCCTGGCGCCAGCGCTCGAACCGCGCTACCAGGCTGGCCACCTTGTACAGCGCCACCGGCTGGTAGTTGGAGCCGGAGAGGATGGCGCCCTGCAGGCTGCAGCTGTGCTGCATAAGGTAGGCCTGGCCGATGTAGCTGCCCATGCTGTGGCCCAGCAGGAGGATGGGCGCTTGCGGATGTTGTTGGCGGATATGGTGGTTGAGGCTGGCGAGGTCGTTGATGACCTTGCTCCAGCCGTCATCTGCGGCGTACTGACCGAGGACGCCATGCTCGGCGGTGCGGCCGTGTCCGCGCTGGTCGAGGGCATAGAGTTCGAACCCGGCGGCCACCAGGGCCTCACCCAGGCGGGCATAGCGGCCGCTGTGCTCGGCCATGCCGTGGGACAGCATGACCACCGCCCGGGGTGGTGCCTCGCCGGACCAGTGATTGACGTACAAGGGCACTGCATCGCTGGCGTCGAGCCAGAAGGCATCGTGGCGCATGGCCGATCCTTTTGCCGGGGAATCGACGCATTGTGCACGGGTGCGCTAGTGGCGCAAAGCCTGCTCAGCGGGGAGGGATGTTCTGGCGCTCGAGTATGCGCATGTATTCGCCGCTGGCCAGCAGGGTCTTGAGCCCGCGCTCGTACACATGCGCCCAGTCCGGCTGCCCGGGCTGCGGTGCGGTGAATCCCGCCAACAGGGGGATGCGTTCCAGGGCGGGGGACTGCCATTGGAGCTTGCCGCGCAGGTGCGCGTCCGTGGCGATCAGATACTGGCCCACCACACGCTCCAGCAGCACCAGGTCAAAACGCCGTGCCTCCAGCTTGCGCAGGTTGGAGATATCGTCCACCGCTTCCTCGGCGCGGAAACCCGAATGCAGCACGCTGGCCGGGTAGCCGTAGCCCCGAACTACGCCCACCTTGCGTCCCTTGAGTTCGGTGAGGTTCTTGAACCGGACCGGCGAGTCGGTGCGCACGAAGAATCCCAGCTCGCTATAGAACAGCGGCCGCGAGGCACGCAGGTTTTCCTCGACCACTTCCCGTGGCCAGAGGGCCAGAGCGCCCTGGTAGTGGCCGCTGTGCAGGGCGGCGCGAACACGGGCCCAGGGCAGAAAGTCCACCTGGACCTTGTAGCCCTGGGATGCGAAGGCACGGGTGGTGAGCTCGACGATGCTGCCGCCTTGCGGCAGGTACTGCGAGCAGTAGGGAGGGTATTCCAGAGTGGCCAGACGCAGGTCGGCCCGTACGCCGCAGCTGAGGAACAGGCAGGACAGCAGCGCACACAGGGCCAGGGGCAAACGCATGGGTGATAGGTAATCCGAATGTCATGTTCTTGTTCTGATGCTAGGCGAATCTAACTGGACTATCGGCAAGATTCACGTGGTCAATGACACTCGGTCGTGTATTTGCGCGCTGCGTCGGAACTGCTAAGTTCCGGGCAGCCCCGCAGTGCGGGCCAGACTATTTCAGGGATTCGAGGATAAGAACAATGCAACCTGATTTCTGGAGCGACAAACGCCCGGCCGGTGTGCCTAATCAAATCGATCTGGCCGCCTACAAGTCGGTGATCGAGGTGTTCGAGCGGTCCTGCAAGAAATTCGCCGACCGTCCGGCCTTCAGCAACCTGGGCGTGACCCTGACCTATGCGGAGCTGGATCGCCTGTCCGCCGCCTTCGCCGCCTACCTCCAGAAAAACACCGACCTTGCGCCCGGCGACCGTATCGCCGTGCAGATGCCCAACGTCCTGCAGTACCCCATTGCCGTGTTCGGTGCCCTGCGCGCCGGGCTCATTGTGGTCAACACCAACCCGCTCTACACCGCCCGCGAGATGCGTCATCAGTTCAAGGACGCCGGGGTGCGCGCGCTGGTCTACATCAACCTGTTCGGCAAGCTGGTCGAAGAGGTGCTGCCCGACACCGGTATCGAATACCTGATCGAGGCGCGCATGGGGGACATGCTGCCGAGCCTCAAGGGCTGGCTGGTGAACACCCTGGTGAAGAAGGTGAAGAAGATGGTCCCCGACTTCCACCTGCCCCAGGCGGTGCCCTTCAAGGAGGCACTGAAGCAGGGCCAGGGCCATGCGCTGAAGCCGGTCCGGGTGGGCCTGGACGACATCGCCGTGCTGCAGTACACGGGCGGCACCACCGGGGTGGCCAAGGGCGCCATGCTGACCCACGGCAACCTGGTGGCCAACATGCAGCAAGTGGACGCCTGCCTGTCGCAGCTGGGCCCGGACGGTGCGCCGCTGATGAAGCAGGGCCAGGAGATCATGATTGCGCCGCTGCCGCTGTATCACATCTATGCCTTCACCGCGAACTGCATGTGCATGATGGTCAATGGCAACCACAACATCCTCATCACCAACCCGCGCGACATCGGCGGCTTCATCAAGGAGCTGAAGAAGTGGCGCTTCTCCGCGCTGCTGGGCCTGAACACCCTGTTCGTGGCGCTGATGGACCACCCCGAGTTCAAGAACCTCGACTTCTCCAACCTCAAGGTCACCAACTCCGGCGGCACCGCGCTGGTCAAGGCCACTGCCGAACGCTGGCAGGCGATGACCGGCTGCTCGGTGGTGGAAGGCTACGGCCTGACCGAAACCTCCCCCGTGGCCAGCACCAACCCCTATGGCAGCCAGGCACGCCTGGGAACCGTGGGCATCCCGGTGCCGGGCACCGCGTTCAAGACCGTCGACGATGCGGGCAACGAACTGCCCCTCGGTGAGCGCGGCGAGCTGTGCATCAAGGGGCCGCAGGTGATGAAGGGCTACTGGCAGCGCCCCGAGGCGACGGCCGAAGTGCTGGACGCCGAGGGTTGGCTGAAGACCGGCGACATCGCCGTGATCGACCCGGATGGCTATGTGCGCATCGTCGACCGCAAGAAGGACCTGATCATCGTTTCCGGCTTCAACGTCTATCCGAACGAAATCGAGGATGTGGTCATGGCCCACCCGAAGGTGGCCAGCTGCGCGGCCATCGGCGTGCCTGACGACAAGTCCGGCGAGGCGGTGAAACTCTTCGTGGTGGCCCGCGAGGGCGGCGTCAGCGTCGAGGAGCTGAAGGCGTACTGCAAGGAGAACTTCACCGGCTACAAAGTGCCCAAGCACATCGTACTGAAGGACGCCCTGCCGATGACCCCGGTGGGCAAGATCCTGCGTCGCGAGCTTCGCGACATCGCTTGACCGAAAAGGGCAGGACGGGTCCTCCGTCCTGCCCTCGTTCTTCCCTCCGCGTGTGACCCACTTTCCGCCCCGGCCGCCCTGTCCGATTCGCTCATCTCGCTCCCCAGAACCCGTGAAAGCCCCGAAATACGCCGTTTGTCGGCGAATTAGAGTTTGGACTCCAAAGGTGACTGCTTCGCACCATTTTGGTCACTTTCGTGACTGTGTGGGGCTGGTTTGGTGCTGGTGGGCCCTTGGTAAAGCTGTTAATCTCGGCGCGTTTTTTTGCCCGCACGGGCGCACAATTGCACAGAACACAACAAACAACTGCCCCTTGGAGGGTAGTGAAATCAGCTGTTGCTTAGGAGTGGGCCTCCATGACCGATAACTTCTGGAAGGACAAGTACCCAGCGGGCGTTCCTGCCGAGATCAACGCCGACCAATACCCCAACGTCCAGGCGGTATTGAGGGAGTCCTGCCAACGCTTTGCCGACAAGCCCGCATTCAGCAACCTGGGCAAGACCCTCACCTACGGTGAGCTCTACGAACTCTCCGGCGCCTTCGCCGCCTACCTGCAGAATCACACCGACCTCAAGCCCGGCGACCGCATCGCCGTGCAGCTGCCGAATATCCTGCAGTACCCGGTGGTGGTGTTCGGCGCCATGCGTGCCGGCCTGATCGTCGTCAACACCAACCCGCTCTACACCGCGCGGGAAATGGAGCACCAGTTCAACGATTCCGGCGCCAAGGCCTTGGTCTGCCTGGCCAACATGGCTCACCTGGCCGAAGACGTGCTGCCCAAGACCGGCGTGAAGCACGTGATCGTTACCGAAGTGGGCGACTTGCTGCCGACCTTCAAGCGCTTGCTGGTCAATGCCGTGATCAAGCATGTGAAGAAGATGGTGCCGCCGTTCAGTCTGCCCCAGGCAGTCAAGCTCAACGATGCCCTGGCCAAGGGCCGTGGCCGTGCCGTCAAAGAGGCCAGCCCGCAGAGTGGCGACATTGCCGTGCTGCAGTACACCGGCGGCACCACTGGCGTGGCCAAGGGGGCGATGCTGACCCATCGCAACCTGATCGCCAACATGCTGCAGTGCAAGGCATTGATGGGCGCCAACCTGAACGAAGGTTGCGAGATTCTCATCACCCCCCTGCCGCTCTATCACATCTACGCCTTCACCTTCCATTGCATGGCGATGATGCTGACCGGCAACCACAATATCCTCATCTCCAACCCGCGCGACCTGCCGGCCATGACCAAGGAGCTGGCGAAGTACAAGTTCACCGGTTTCGTGGGGCTGAACACGCTGTTCGTGGCCCTGTGCAACAACGAGGACTTCCGCAAGCTGGACTTCTCCGCGCTGAAGCTGACCCTGTCCGGCGGCATGGCCCTGCAACTGGCCGCTGCCGAGCGCTGGAAGCAGGTCACCGGCTGCGCCATCTGCGAAGGCTACGGCATGACCGAGACCAGTCCGGTGGTGTCGGTGAACCCGTTCCAGAACATCCAGATCGGCACCATCGGCATTCCGGTGCCCTCCACCCAGTGCAAGGTGGTGGACGACGAAGGCAACGACGTTGGCCTGGGCGCGCCCGGCGAGCTGTGCGTGAAGGGGCCGCAGGTCATGAAGGGCTACTGGCAGCGCCAGGAAGCCACTGATGAAATGCTCGACGCCGACGGCTGGCTGAAGACCGGCGACGTTGCGGTGATCCAGGACGATGGCTTCATGCGCATCGTCGACCGCAAGAAAGATATGATCCTGGTCTCCGGCTTCAACGTGTATCCGAACGAACTGGAAGACGTGCTGGCGACCCTGTCGGGCGTGCTGCAGTGCGCTGCCATCGGCGTGCCGGACGAGAAATCCGGCGAGGCGATCAAGATGTTCGTGGTCGCCAAGCCCGGCGTCAGCCTCACCAAGGAGCAGGTGATGGAGCACATGCGCAGCAACCTCACCGGCTACAAGGTGCCGCGCGCCATCGAGTTCCGCGACGCGCTGCCGACCACCAACGTCGGCAAGATCCTGCGCCGCGAGCTGCGCGACGAAGAGCTGAAGAAGCTCAAGGCGAAGCAGGAGAAGGCTCAGGCCTGATTCCCATCGCTCTCGACAAGGCCTCGCGTATGCGGGGCCTTGTCGTTTCTGGCAGGGTGCGGCAACCGGGGTTTTTGGGGG